>CAZRNJ010000011.1:0-24636 GCA_964601385.1 uncultured Bacteroidales bacterium
ATGAAGGCTAATTGCCTTCTGGCTCTTTAGAATTTATTCCGGACAACAGTGATTTGAATATTTAAAATTTTTGAACATCTGTCAATTAAAATCAATAGTAAAAAATGAAACACAAAAAAAACAAATTAGTTGCAATTCTCTTAATCGGAATTGGACTGACAGAAATAAATGCTCAAACAATGTATGTGAAAGAAAATAGTGGAACACAAACTTCTTATTCATTAAGCAACATACAAAAGCTGACATTCTCAACAGGAAATCTAACTGTTCATAAAACCGATAACACTACCGGCGTTTATTCATTAAGCGGGCTAAAATTTTTAAGTTTTAAAGATTACACAACATGGATTAATGAACCGGAACAGAACAAGGGCGACTGCTTTATTACTTACCCAAATCCGACAGACGACTATTTATTCATCACATTATCCGGTTCAGAATACGGGGATGGCAGTATTAGTATTTTATCAATTACAGGTAAAATACTGCAAAGACATAACATAAAAGCCAATCATGTAATCTCCGTAAATTTAGAATCATTACCTCAAGGGATTTATCTGTGTCGCTATTCAAACGATAAAATAATAAAAACAGTAAAAATCATTAAAAAACAATAAATATGCGTAGTATTATTTTATTATCAGCAATATTAATAAATTCGGCAATAAAATTAAAAAGTCAGAACGACACTTTATATCTGATGAAAGATGGGTTTATTATTAACAAACATTCCATTAAGCCAATTGATCTCGATAGTATTAAATTCAACGGAACAGATACAATGCTATTCTTAAAAAATGATATAATTATTAATAAGCAATCTATTAATATTGATAGTATTATTTTTTATCAACCGACCATCGCAGACAGCGGATTTTTTAGCGATACCCGCGATAGTAATACTTATAAATGGATAAAAATCGGAAATCAAATCTGGATGGCAGAAAATTTACGCTATTTACCAAGTGTTGTCGGGCCTGATATGGGGTCATTGTCTACACCATATTATTATGTTTACGGCTATTATGGCACGGCGGTTAATGTTGCAATTACTCAACCAAATTACACTACTTATGGTGTACTGTATAACTGGACTGCTGCAATGGATGGAGCCATAAGCAGCAATTCAAATCCAAGCGGAGTACAAGGTGTTTGCCCTGTTGGTTGGCATTTACCCAGCGATGCAGAATGGACAGAATTGACTACATATATAGGCGGCGAGAGTATTGCCGGTGGTAAATTAAAAGAAACCGGTACGGCGCATTGGAATAGTCCAAATACAGCAGCAACCAACGAAACAAGATTTACAGCCCTTCCTGGCGGCTATCGTTATAATAACAATACCTTTTACTATATTAACAAATATGGTTTATGGTGGAGTACGTCCGAAAGTAGTTCAAGTAATTCGTATTACAGAACTATGTATTATAATTACAGCAACATTTACAAAAGCGATGAAAAAAAAGATTTAGCCCTTTCTGTTCGTTGTATCAAGGATTAATAAACTGATACATTTGTTAAAAAACATCGAAACGTTTAAACGGCATATAACTATTAGCAGTGCTTAAACTACTTATACTTTCGATGATCTGAATCGTTTTGAAATTCGCCACTAATTATTGACCAATCAATTCAAATAGTTCGTCTCTTTACAATTACTTCTATTAAATAAATTGGGATTATTTTTAATCGTCATAAAAAAACCTAACATAAACCATACGGGCTCACCAACAACCCAATATCTTTCTATCTTTGTCGTTTAATCATCATGTCCTGCCCCATAAAAAAATACCTGATTGGTCTGCTTCTGCTGCCCATTGTTGTTTTCTCACAGTTCTATGAAACAGGACAGGAGCCGGCATCGGTGCGGTGGAAACAAATTAACACACCATCATACCAGATTATTTTTGCGCAGGAAAACGAAATCGAAGCGCAAAAATTAGCCAACATTCTGAATTATGTTTATGCAAAGCTAGAAAAAACAATTGCGCACCAATCTAAAAAAGTAAGCATTCTGCTTCACAGCCGGTCGGTAAAATCAAACGGCGTGGTGGTATGGGCTCCGCGCCGTATCGAAATATTCACTCTTCCGCCCCGGGATATTTATCCTCAGCCCTGGCTGGAGCAGCTCGCATTACACGAGATGCGTCATGTGATTCAACTGGATAAGCTTGATCAGGGACTCACTCATCTGCTGGGATACCTCCTGGGTGAGCAGGCCGTGGGTGGTATCAGTGGTATCATGCCGCTGTGGTTTTACGAGGGCGATGCTGTTTGCACCGAAACAGCATTGTCGCTCTATGGACGTGGTCGGCAGCCATCGTTCGAAATGGAATTGCGCGCGTTGGCAATTGATAAAAATACATCGTATAAATATGATAAGGCAACCTTCGGTTCATACAAAAACTTTGTTCCTGATCATTACCGCTACGGATACTTGCTAACGGCTTACGGACGATGTCACTACGACTCTCTGCTCTGGTCTGATATGCTCTCCTTCGTGGCGCGAAACCCCTATATGATAGCCACCTCATACTTCGGCTTTAAAAAACTGACCGGCCTGTCAAAACGAAAATATTATAATAAAGCCATGTCTTCCATTCGTGATCAATGGAAAAATTCTGCAACAAATTATATTATGCGCGTCGACAGTGTATGGCCGGTACCGGAAAAAAAACAATATACTTCATATCTGCTGGCACAACCGGTGAACGACTCTCTGCTTCTTGCTGAAAAAAGCACACTCAGCCGCATAAAACAATTTGTGCTGATCACTAAAAACGGCACTGAAAAAATTCTTCATATACCCGGCAGATATTCTTCTGGTCAATTATCACATAGTAATAGCAAAATAGTATGGAGCGAAGAGATACCCGACAAGAGATGGCAACACAGGAGCTACTATGAAGTAAAATCAATGAATCTGTTATCCGGAAAACGCGAATCCCTTACAAAGAAAAGCCGTCTGTTTGCTCCTGTTCTCTCGCCATCGGCCGATACTGTGGTTGCAGTGCAAATGGATATTAAAAACCAATGCTCGCTTGTGTTTATTGATGTTCGAACAAAAAAAATTACCGACACTATTGCTGTTCCGGGAAATGCTTTCGTTCAAACCCCATCGTGGAGCAATAATGGACAATTCATTTATGCTGTAATGCTTGGCAATAAAGGCAAGGCGCTGGTTTCATATCACGCTAAAACAAAAAAATGGGATACTCTAATAAATTTTTCTTATGCCGATATCCGCTTTCCGGTTCAGCACCAAGAGCTCATTTTTTATGTTGCTGATTATTCGGGAATTGATAATGTATTTGCCCTAAACCCCTTATCTGGAGATACTTTACAGGTAACCTATTCAAAATTCGGTGTTTATCCTTTTATCGCCTTTGCGAATAGACATGTTTTAATCTATTCTGATTATACTTCGGATGGTTTTGTGATAAAACATTGCTCTATTAGTACTCTTGACCATCAAAAAATACCAAAAACAAACAGAACGGGCAGCGGCTTTGCTGAAAAACTTGCATCACAGGAAAAATTTGTTTTGTTTTCTGATAGTATTACTCAAAAAAAATATGAAACTACCAGATACAATAAATTTGATCATCTGCTCAAAATCCATAGCTGGTCGCCATTCTATTTCAATTATCAGTCGTTCGAATTCAATGAATCAAGTCCTTCGGTGGGCGGCTCATTGCTCAGCCAGAATCTTCTGGGCACTATGGTGGCATCATTCAGCTATCAATACTTCAGGGGAATCAATCATTACCGTCCGGTGGTGACTTATAAGGGCTGGTACCCGATCATCGAATGGTCGGCCGATATTCAGCCGCATGCTGCTGTCCCCGGTTATCCCGGCTATTTTAATAACGAGAACAGTCATACGGTCCGTACGTATGTTCCCTTCAACATCAGCCGAAACCGCTTTCAGTCGGCGCTCACACCCGAATTATCGTGGTCGCAATTGTCAACCACTGGTTTTTATTATACCAGCCGTATCAATTCCGATCAACAAAACACAATAAAGTATGGCACAACCTATTCGGTATACGAACGAATGGCACACCGTGACATACTGCCGCGTATGGGCTTTGTACTGGATGCTGACATCAGCCGGTCAATTTTCAGTAACAACCGCAACGGGCTAATCGGCGCTGTATCTCTAACCGGTTTTTTACCTTCTGTATTCCCGCATCATGTACTTAAACTTAAGGCCGGCATACAAAAAAATTTCATGTCATCGTATCTTTCTCTTCTGTCCTCGCCACGCGGCTATGGCTACAGGATCTATGCGGGCCGTTATCGCATCTATTCGGCCGAGTATGTTTTCCCCCTGCTATACCCCGATGTTAATATCGGATCGTTCTTTTATTTTAAACGCATACGCAGCGCCCTGATCTACCAGTATGCACAAATCGAAAACGGGTTTATATTGTCAAATGGCAGCACTTTGCGCTCCGATCCTGAATTATCATCGGCCGGTATCGAACTAACCACCGACATGCACGGTTTTCAGATACCCCTGCCAATTAACACAGGCATACGGTACACCTGGTTTAAAAAAACACAGATCGGATTCACAGAATTTCTTCTTTCTTTTCAGATCAACCCCTAACTGTTTGCGCTAAGTCGGCTGTATGCAGAAAAATAGTTAGCTTTGCCTGTAAATAACCAACTATGCATTACAATTATCTTTTACAAATCATGACTGACGATACTTATCTTGAAATCCTGTTTAAAGCCGGATGGATACTTGTACCAATACTATTCATGTCGGTTGCAGAAATTTATATCATCATCGAACGATGGATCGTGGTTGCTCAGTATTCGAAAAAAAACAATACGCTCACGCAGGTAAAAAAACACCTCGAAACAGGCAATATATCCGCCGCCTTGCAGTTTTGCGAATCACAAAAAAATCCCTCTGCCCGAATGCTGGCTGCCGGATTGAGATCCATCGGACAGCCCATTCAGGATATCGAACAGGCCATGGAAACCGAAGCCCTGAGACAAACCGATGAGCTGGAACACAATATGTCTTATCTCGGCATTATTTCTACTGTGGCCCCCATGCTTGGATTCTTAGGAACAATTTTTGGTGTTATAAAAATATTCTATAATATATCACTCATTGACAACATTAGTATTGGTGGCATATCCAGCGGATTATACCAAAAAATGGTTTCATCGGCAGCCGGATTATGGGTAGGTATTGTAGCGTATGTGGGCTATCAACTGCTCAATGGCGCCATCAGCCGAATTACCATACGTATGGAAAGAGACGGCAACGAATTGATTGGATTTCTGAAAACAAAAAAATAACGGCCGGCCTAATATGTCTAATCTAAATCAACAATTAAATATTAAATTAATTAACCATCAATAATCTTAAGATGAATACAATACACATGGCTTTGATTAAAATTATTTATGATCTGATTTTTTGTTGTGACTAAAAATGAAATTACGCAAAAAATATAAAACCCCAACCGAAGTTTACACTGCTTCTCTCAACGACATCATGTTCTTTCTGCTGCTGTTCTTTCTTATTGTCTCTACGTTGGTCAATCCTTCTGTCATTAAGCTAATGCTGCCTAAAGCCTCGTCTAATGAGCAAACACTTTCTAAACAGTGTATTAATTTGTCCATCACATCCGACCTTCATTACTTTATTAATGACAAGCCGGTATTATTTAAACATATTGAACCAACCCTCGTTTCACTTATCAAAAACCCTGCAAACACAACAGTAATTGTTCGGGCCGACCGTAATCTGCGATTGCAGGAGGTAGTTCAGGTTCTTGATATCGGAAATAAAATAAAAATCAAAATGATTCTTGCCACACACCGCGACTGATCATGGCTGTTATTTTTTGTACCTTTGCATAACCATCAATTCACTGTATGAGCGGACAGGCAACAGTGTTAAAAAAACTAAACAGCAGCGCCTTTCTCGGCACGCTGGCAGCACACCTGCTGCTGGCCATTGTTTTTGTTACATACAAAGCTGGTGATCTGGATAAAAAATTTCAACAGCGCACCATGATCATTAATTATGCCGGCAACGAAGAAGAACTCGACCGCAAGATGCAGGTGGCTGAACTGAAAAAACGGATCATGCAGCAACAGCTCACAGCCGAGCAACTGAAAGACGAAATCAGCCGGTTGGGCTCGGCCGGACTAAAAGATGAACTCAAACGGCTGGCAACTGATGAACTACAGAAAGATCTCAAAGATATACCGGTAAACGTAGGCGGCCGCATGGGCAAAGTAAACGAAGAACTGAATCCCGACAAGTACCTTAAAAATTTTAAAGATCAGATTGGAATAAAAGATCCCGAAGAACAGAGCAATGCAGCAACAGCCCAACGCACTGATGCCGGAAATATCGGCATTCAACAAACCAAGCCGGTTGCCAATACCGCTAACGAACAAAAAGAAAAGTATTATCAGGGTCCTACAACTATTTCATTCTCACTGACAAATCGTAATAGTCGCTATATGCATATACCCGTTTACCTCTGCGAGACCAGCGGAAAAGTTGTAGTTAATATCAAAGTAGATCAGCAGGGCAATGTTGTAGCTGCTGTTGTCAACGTGGAAAAAAGCGAAGTGAATAATCCCTGCCTGTTCGATGCTGCCGTTAAATCGGCCTATCGGTCCCGCTTCACATCCGATTTCAATTCTCCGTTAAAACAGGACGGATCTATTGCTTACACCTTTCGCCCACAACGCTAATCATATAAATTTGTTTTTTATTTTTTTTTGCTGTATTTTGCAAAATAAAAATCATATTACTAACTAATTTATTTCCCTATGAAACCAAAATTTAACCCCATGACAAACACGCATCAACATGAAAACACCCGGACCACTCGTTCTGTTGATCATTTCCGGACAAAATTCTTCATCTATGGATTTCTGCTTATCTGCTTTTTCTACGGACCATCAAGCGCACAAGGCCCTGTGGCAAACTACTCGTTCACCGGTGATGTGACAGATGGCAGCAGTAATAACCTCAACCTGATTGGAAATACGGCCACTGCCGCAACCGACAGATATATGGTGCCTAACTCATCATATCTCTTTAACGGATCATCGAATAAGATGGAGGCGCCGCCATCGTCATTGCTCGATGCGCTCGATGTCCTTACCGTATCCTGCTGGATAAAAAATACCGGAAATACCGGCGAACGAAGTATTATTGAAAAAGGCGGCCTGTTTGGCGAAGGCCAATACGGATTATGGATACAAGATTCATTACCCCGGTTCTGTATTGCCGGCAGCGGTATCCGGCGTTGTGTTACCGCATCAGCCGGAATTGCGACCAACAATTGGACACATATTGCCGGAACATTTAACGGCGCTATTTTGAAACTCTTTGTCAATGGCGTCCTTTCGGCCCAGGAAAACTATTCAGGGCTGATTGACGATTTCCCCGGACCTCTCACTATCGGAGCTGACCCTGCAAACTCTGCCTGGTTCAATGGTAATATTGATGAAGTTAAAATTTATAGCCGTGCAATTTCCGAAGATGAAATCGAAGACGAATTCAGCGTTACCCGTACCGATACATCTATTGTATCTTCCAATTTCACCTATGAGGCAATATCCGGGCTTAACTACCGCTTCAAAGCTGCTTCCACAACAAATATTATCAATTACCTCTGGTCGTGGGGCGATAGCCGTGATACTATTACCAATCCACCCCTCGGACGAAATGTCATCCATCATTTCCCTGTTTACGGAAGATATAATGTCTGCCTTACAACACTTGATAACAGCTATAACCGCGATTCATACTGTAAAACTATCTATGCTCAGGATTTGGCCATGGGCGGTTTAACCACCGATACCATCAAATTTGATGTCGGGTCCATAACTCACGATACTGTGCTGGGGCAATATACCGTTGTACTCAACAACAAGATGCCGGCTGCCTTGATCTCCGGTACCCGTATCTGGTGGGATTATGGTGATGGTCAAACAGATACCCTCCCTAATCCCGACAATCATATCTATAAACGTGCCGGTATCTATAAAATCACAATGAACGTCAAAGGACGAATAACCAATATTACTTATACCTACAGCCGTTTTGTGCGTGTGGGATTAAAAAACTGCCGTTCATTTTTTGATTATGCAACCTACGATTTAAACAATAGCATTCAGTTCTTCAATAAATCATCTAAAAATGCCGACCGCTTTTTTTGGGCCTTCGGCGATGGCGGTTTCTCTACACTCCCCGCCCCAAAGCATTATTACCCTTTCCCAGGTATTTATAATGTTTCACTGATTGTTGTTGACACTGTAACCAACTGTATTGATTTCTACCGCGAAAAGGTCAATGCCGGAAAAGTACCCTGCAGCGCCCGGTTCGACTATTTTGTGGACAATGCAACCGATAGTGTGTTTTTCAGCAATGGAGCAATTGGCAATGCCGATATTATTCATTGGGTATTTGGTGATGGTACTGTTTCAAACAATCCGAATCCGATACATAAATTCTCAAAACCGGGAATCTACAATGTTGCACTCACTGTAGAAAATATCTCCAAAAACTGTATTGACAGAGAAGAAGCCAAAGTGCTGGTGCGCAACCTGGAAAAAGATGTACAGGCCGATTTCTATTATAAAGCCGACAGTTTAACCGTAAAATTCACCGAGTTGGCTATCGGTAATGTAAAAAAATATATCTGGAATTTTGGTGACACGACCATCGCTGTAGGGAACCTCCCTGAAGTGATTCATACCTACCAACAACCGGGGCCATACAATGTTTGTCTTACTGCCATCAACGACAGCAACATTACCAGCACTATCTGTAAAAAAATACTGCTGAGCGGCAACATTCTTAAAACCTGTCTGGCCGACTTTGTATTCACCGTGGACAGCATTACAAACCGTGTCTCTTTCCTCGATAAATCATTCGACAGGCCTGTAAGCTTCGTATGGGACTTTGGAGATAGTTCAACCGGCTCTTCCTTTAATCCCAAACATATTTATGCCGATACGGGGCTCTACAAGGTAAAATTGAGCATTGTCACACGTAATAATTGCAAAAGTACAAAATATGCTTTAGTCAATGTACATGGAGCAAACCGGCTCAGAGCCGGCCTGGTTGCTATTGCCGACACAACAAAAAAACGCAAAGCATCGGGTTATCCCGTTGATTTTGTCGGCATAGCCCACGGCGATGCGGCTAAACTCAGATGGAGCTTTGGCGATGGTACCGTTGACTCCACTACGCTTAATCCTACACATTATTATCCTGCTACCGGCAACTATAATGCATGTCTGGAAATTTGGGACCAAATTACCGGGGAATATAGTATTGACTGTGACATCGTGCAGGTCGGAACAACTAATATTAATGAACCCGACACGCTTTTATCATCTTCCGGAATATCTCTGAATATTTACCCAAATCCTGCTTCAGGCGCTACTGCCATTTCGTTTACACTACAGGAACAATCCGACATTCTGTTAACCGCTTTCTCTCCTGATGGTTCAGTTGCTGCTGTAATCGAAAAAACCGTTTTGCCGGCAGGTAAACATTTAATTAACTGGAGGGTTGATGGCTTATCCGGTATCGTTATTATTCAGCTTAAAGCAGGGAACAATATCTTATCTCAAAAACTGATTATTCAATAGCGATCAGAATTGTTTTTTAGGGGTAATGATGTCTGTTATCATTACCCTTTTTCGTTTATGATAAATATTGCCGTAAACTTTCTCTTTGTTTTTATTATAATCCATAATATTTTGCAAACCCAATTTTTTATTCCGATAATCTTAAAGGTTTAATACCGATTGGACAAATGTATTAATCCACTATAAATGAAATAAATTTTAATTCCAGATAATTTAAAACTTAATATAATATCTTAATAAAGTATTTTTTGCAAATTAAACATCTAATAATCAACTTATTAATTAACCTGTTATCTATCAGAAAAAATATTTTTATAAAACCTCTGAACTAAAACAAAAAAAACATAAATTAGCCATTTGATAAGTAAACAATCTAAACCCC
Organism: uncultured Bacteroidales bacterium; assembly: GCA_964601385.1. Classification (GTDB taxonomy): domain Bacteria; phylum Bacteroidota; class Bacteroidia; order Bacteroidales; family JBBRXJ01; genus CAZRNJ01. The sequence continues at coordinate 10,037 of CAZRNJ010000011.1, forward strand.
CAATTATATGAAAACAATCCAACTATTTTTAATCTTCATTTTTACCGGTATCGCTATGAATGCTCTTGCGCAGCCGGTTGTATCCGGGACAGTTACAGATGCAAGCTGTATATCATGCCCCGATGGTTCAATTGATCTTACGGTGACCGGCAGTAACCCTCCCTTTATGTATTTGTGGTCAACTGGTGCTACTGTTGAAGATCTGGTAAATATTTTACCCGGACCGTATTGGGTTACAGTGACGGATGCCATGATGATGACGGATACATCAATGTTTAACGTCATGGAGATGAGCAGCGGATGCATGCTTTCTGCATTCTTTAACAGCAGCATCATGAATACATACCCCGACTCTGTTGTGTATGAATTTATAGATATGTCAACCGGTGGAACAATTGGTTCTTATTTCTGGGATTTTGGTGATGGTTATTATAGTAATGTAGCTAACCCGAATCACGCATTTACTGCGGATGGATTATATACCGTTCAATTAACAATATCCGACCCGATGATGACTTGCTCGGATATCCATTCCGAACAGATTAACATTGATGTCCCCAACGACTCCTCCGGTGGTTGTATGGCCTCCTTCTCAACCTCTTCAATTGCGGCCACAGGAAGCAGCAAAAATGACGGTTTTATTGATGCTTACTTTTCCATGGGTCAGCCACCCTTATTTTTTGTACTGAAAACTATCGTTGGTTTCCCTCTCGATTCATCCGGTGGCACCGATATGTTTATGTGGACATTCGACAGTATTTTCCCTGGCCCATATATTGTGCATGCATGGGACCTGAATGGCTGTAATTTTATTGATACTGTCCTCGTTGCATCCGATAGCTGCAGCGGATTCTATGCCGGCAGCGACTCTTCGGCCAATGCCAGCGGACCGGGAATGTCCGATGGGCTGATTCGTATGTACACAACTGGTGGTACCGCGCCTTTTAGCTACTTCTGGAGCAACGGGCAAACAACCCAGATGGCTGTCGGCCTCGGCGCCGGTCAACACTCCGTAACTGTTATTGACGCTAATGGATGTGCTTTCTATACAAACTACTTTATTTATGAAGACGGATGTATGGACCGATATTTTAATTACTCCGACAATTATATCAATAACCCTTCACCTTACAGCAATGACGGATCTATACGCATTGACAGTATCGCCGGCTCTCCCAAGCCCTATTCTCTTTACTGGGACGATATGTCAACTGCTAATCCACGCGAAAATCTGACTGCCGGTATTTATTATGTAACCATCACCGATGCCGACGGCTGCCATATTTTTACCAATATCGAGCTTTACACTGATTTCGATTCCTGCAATGTAGTGGCGAACTTCTCTTTCTCTCCCATGCAAACTTTTCCCGACAGTGTAATCTATATATTCAATAATATGTCTACTGGTAACTTCAATGCTACCATGTGGAATTCCGGCGACTGGAATTCATACAATCAAAACAGTTATACTACCAATACTGTTTTCACCTATTACCGTGATGGATTCTACGATGTAAATATGGTAATTTGGGATTCGCTGGGTTATTGTTATGCAAACATCACCAAAACGGTTAACGTGGATATCCCTAATGACACTTCTGTCATTTGCAATGCTAACTTCAGCTACACAGTGGTTGATGACGAGGTGACTCTGACAAACATGTCGGCCGGACCGGGAGGCACTGTTTACTCCTGGGATTTCGGCGATGGAACATATAGCACTGTTCCCGACCCGGCGCATATCTACGCAAAAGATGGTTACTATTCTATTTGGCTGCTGATTTATGACACCGTCAGCGGTTGTATGGATAATCTCTGGCAGAATGTTTATATTGATTCGCCATCCGACTCCACCGTTTCGTGTTTTGCCGATTTTACAACGGTGATTAATGGAATGTCCGTTGATTTTAACCTGACCGCTTCCGGTAATGTTTTATATGCATGGAACTTTGGCGATGGTCAAACATCAACCTTTGCAACTCCCAGCCATACATACGATTACCCTGGCTATTATTATGTTTACCTGACAACCTACGATACCATTACCGGTTGTGTTGCCTCGGCATGGAAGGATATTGCTATTATTAACCCCAATGATACAATTCAACCGGTTAATGCTCTATTCTCTTATTTCATCGAACCGGGAACTACCCGTGTTTCTTTTACCGATAATTCGATTGGTAATGCCACCAACTGGTACTGGACATTTGGTGATGGCACTTTTGCTGAAGACAAGAACCCGGTGAAAAATTATTCTTCTGCCGGCATGTATACTGTTTGCATGTATATTTACGACTCAATCACATGGGTCATGTCATCCGAATGTAAAGACCTATCCGTCGGGTCGCTGACATGCAATGTCAAAGCTGGCTTCTCTTCATTCATCAATCAGGCCAATAATTCAATTGCCATTACCAATCAGTCTCTTGGCTCAAATAATTCCTATTTCTGGAACTTTGGCGATGGATTCAGCTCTACAGATGTAAATCCAACATATATCTATAGCCGACCGGGATTTTACATGATCAGTCTTTCTGTTTACGATACAACCAACTTCTGCACTGATTATGCCTATGAATTCATCCAGGTTGGTACCAGCAACTGCAAGGCCGACTTTGAATTTTCAATCAACACCTCAACCAAAACGGTTAATTATACCAATAAATCAAATGGCGCCGGTTTTTCATATTGGTTCTTTGACGATGGTGATTACTCCTATGATAAAAACCCGGTGAAAACCTATGCCTGGGGTGGCCGGCATTTTACCTGGCTGACAATAGCCGATAGTATGGGTATGTGCTACGACTATATTGAAAAAGAACTACAAGTTGGCATCATTGAGTGCAGCGCCGAATTTACCTATCATATTAATCCGGCAACAAAAACCATGTATCTCACCAGCAATGCAATTGGCGACAGCTTATTCTATTACTGGATTTTTGGCGATGGCGAATCGTCTATGGAAAAAAATCCTGTTCATACTTTCTCTTATGATGGTCTGTATACCATATATCTTTCCGTTTATAACATGCTTACCGGATGCCTCGACTACGCCGAGCAAACCGTGCTTGTGGGCAGTATGGGCAACGATTGTGAGGCCGACTTTATCTATATGGCTGAGAATGAAACAACCAAAGTTAAGTTTACCAATAAATCGCTTTGCAACAGCACTCAGTATCAATGGCAGTTTGGCGATACATCGGCTGTGTCAACTGATGAAAATCCCGAACATACCTATGCCGATGGTGGCTATTATAATGTTTGTCTCTGGACAAAAAATGCTGCCGGCATCGAAAACCTGACCTGCAAAGAAATAAAAGTAAATCCTCCGGCTAATCTCGACTGCTATGCCGACTTTTCGTTTATTGTTGACTCGCTGACAAAAAAGGCAAGCTTTACTGACAAATCATACGGCAATCCTACCGGCTGGAAATGGTATTTCGGTGATGGCGATTCTGCCTCCACTGCTAACCCCGTTCACACTTATACAAACAGGGACTATTATATTGTACAACTCAACATCACCAATGCTGCAGGTTGCACCAGTACGACTTACCAGATTGTAAATGCCGGCACGCTTGACTCGCTGCATGGCCAATTTGCTTATGAAAAAGGCCCGGCACGTAAAGCTTCCGGCTATCCTGTTGATTTTGTCGGAATAGCCCATGGCGATGCTGCTAAACTCAGATGGAGCTTTGGTGACGGCACCTACGACTCGGTGTCTAATTCGCCTACTCATTATTATGCTACAACCGGCAACTACAATGTGTGCTTAACGGTTGAAGATCCTATCACTCTGGAAAAATCAACATCGTGCCAAATCGTGCGCGTGGGTAACACCACCGAAGTAGTTGAATATACCTCTGGTATTTCTGCCACATTGCTCAATTACCCCAACCCGTCTAAATCCATTACCAATATCATTTACTCAATTAAAACCGATGGACTGGTTGAACTGGCTATTTATAACACTAATGGCACAAAAGTTATTTCGCTTATTAACACGGTTAAAAAAGCCGGATCATACAATCTTGCTTTCGATGTAAGCAATCTGACTAATGGATTATATCTGTTACAATTGCGAACTGCTGATGGTATTGTAACAAATAAAATGATTGTTGAATAATTAAACGTTTATTCCAAAAAACCCCGGTGTAATAGCCGGGGTTTTTTGTTTTATACAGCTCCGCCAAAACATATTCCTTATTTTCTGATTTATACACTTATCCGTGCCATTTGTGGAAAAAACGCTATACCGATTATACAAATGGAATAGTCTGCTGTAAATGTACCATCGATAATAGCTCATTTAGTATACTTTTTCAATCTATTGAAATCCGGATTAAATCATAAAATGACAAATATCAACCATTTAAATACTTCCTGCATAAATATTTTACCGTACATTTGTTTTACAAAAATCAATTTTATGGGTATACGTTTTCGGATACTTACATCGGCGTTAATTCTGCTGACTGCAATAAACAGTAAAACACAAAATTTTTATAGCGCTCTCAACTTCGGCGGTAATGAAAATGATTATGGAGTAGACATTCATGCATGCGACGACAATACTATATACATTACAGGCACTTTTAAAGGCGATTCAGTGGATTTTGACCCCGGCCCTGCTGTTTATTACCTCCATTCTGTTAATCAATCCGTTGATATCTTTATTGCCCGCTATAAACAAAACGGCGAACTGATGTGGGCAAAAAGCATTGGTGGCGACACTTCCCAACTTGTAAAAACAATGGTGGTTGATGATGCCGCCAATATTTACATCGCCGGCCGCTTTTTCGGTGCAGGTATTGATTTTGATCCCGGACCTGGCACAGCGATCCGCAGCGCTTCCGGCCTAACCGATTTCTTTATTGCCTCCTACGACTCTTCCGGCAATTACAGATGGGCGCACAATATCGGCGGCTCATCGCTCGACGATTGCAATTCAATAACTTTCGACCATAATGGCAACCTCCTGGTAACCGGGACCTTCCTGACTTCCGCTGTTGATTTCGACCCCGGAGCCGGGACAGCTTCTCTCAATGCTTTGAACGGCGAAATGTTTATCGGTTGCTATAACCGAAATGGTAATTACCTGTGGGCAAAAAACACCGGTGGACTGAATGTTGTTCCCAGAAAAATACGCACCGCTGAAAACGGCGATATTTATGTCACCGGTGATTTTATGGGTACCAATATTGATTTTGACCCGGGACCCGCAACAGTTACCATCAGCTCTGCCGGCGACTGGGATATCTTTGTTGCACGCTATACTCCTGCAGCCACTTGCAGATGGGCTTTCCGCACCGGCGGAACCGAACAGGATGTCGGCTTCTGCCTCAAACCATTTAACCACAGTGTCTATATTGCCGGACGATATAATGGCAATAAAATTGATTTTGACCCGGGACCCGATACTGCATACCTCACTTCGGTCGGACTAAATGATCTCTATCTCGCCAGATACGACTCATCCGGCTTACACGAATGGTCGCTTAGCATTGGCAGCAAAGGATTTGAAGCAGCACAAAACATCGAAATAGATACCTCTCAAACCATTTTACTTTACGGAAACATAGGAGATACAATTGATTTTGACCCAGGTCCCGACTCCCTGATTATTGATAACACTTCCGGTGTCTATTTCCTTGCCCGCTTCGACACACTCGGCAACCTGATGCAGGTGGGCAATTTCGGTGGCGGACTGTTATATGGAACTGCCCTATCTGTTAATAAACAAAACGAAATTTTTCTCACCGGTGCTTTTGCCGGTGACAGCGCTGACTTCCACCCTCATCCTTATGACACGTTCCTGTTGCATAGCTTTGGCGGGCTCGATCCCTTTATCGCCCGCTTTGCCCCAGAACCAGCAATGAACATTTTTCCGGAATTTAACCATGTCTCATGCAACAACGGTAATAATGGCGACATCAGCATAACAATCACAGGAGGACGGAAACCCTATTCACTCACATGGAACAGCGGCCAATCAACATCAGCTATTAACAACCTTACAGCCAATTATTACAAGGTTTCTGTTACCGATTCCCGAAATATACGACTGCAAAGAGGCATCTTAATCACTCAACCAGTCCCATTAACCGATTCCGTTCTTATTACTGAAACCTGCTCCGGATTTGCCGATGGCAGCTTATCCCTTTTTCTCTCCGGCGCCACCAAACCTTATCTGCTTCTTTGGAACACAGGCAATACAACAAGCTCACTGGATAATCTTTTTGCCGGATCATACACCGTTACTGTTACCGATAGCATCGGATGTATCAACACCTTACAATATTCTCTGGCAAATTACAACGAGCCCATTGCCGACTCCATCTTTGGCCCCTCTGCCATTAATGGCGGTGATACGGTTTGGTTTTATGTTCAATTGTTACCCGGTTCTTCAGTAATCTGGCGTATCTATACCGGAACCTATATGGCCGACAATAATGATTCGATACAGATTATAATTCCTTTATCCGGTTCACTGCATATCGAAGCACAGGAACTAACTACCGATGGCTGCCTGAGCGACACTCTCCTAATATTTATTCCGGTTACCATTACCGCATCCAGGACTGTTACATGCAATAATATAATCATTTTTCCAAACCCTGTCTGCGAACAACTTTTTATTAATCATCTTCCGGCCAACGAAACTACAATTACACTTTTTTCATCTACCGGTACAATTTTGATGAAACAAACCATAAATGTAAACACTGCTGTTATTGATATGGAAAATATCATTCCGGGTATTTATATCATCGAACTGACGGTCAATGGCAGTAAACAACACAAAAAAATCATCAAACAATAAACCCTGTCATCCGAATTCATTAATCTTTTCTAGTAATTGTTGGTCGAGAATCTCAACATCTTTCCCCGTTATTGAAATTATTTTCTCACGTTTGAACTCATTCAGTATTCGCACAGTATTTTCCTCAGAGATAGACGAAAACTCTCCCAGCTCCTTGCGTGTCAGAAGCAGGGTAAAACGAGTACTTTTATAAAACCGTGTCAGATAAAGCAAACTTTCGGCCACACGGCCCCTGATCTGTTTCTGATTTAACGAAATAATCTTGTTCATAATCAGCTTTACCGATTTGCCAAAGGCCTCATTCAATCCCATAAGAAAATCATGATTCTGCGCATATAACGTCTTCAATACTTTCAGATCAATCATGCAAACATGGCATTCTTCCAGCGCCTTAACCGAATAAGAATATTGCGGTGATTCAAAAAATGACAATAAACCAATATAATTATGCGGCCGGAGGATATATAAAATAATATTCCGGTTATTATAACCCTCGATAAACAATGTTGCTGTCCCTTTCACCATGTATATAGCGTGCGTAACCTCGGCATTCTGCTTACAAATCAGCTCATGCCGGCTGTACTCTGCCTGTATGGTCTCAAAATTACTAATGTCAGCGCCTTGTGATATTAACGCTTTATGCACATCACATTTTATGGTACATCCGCGGCAACTGTTTTTTTTAATAAATTTCATCGTTGATTTTTCACGCTCTCAAAGATAAAAAAAAGCTGCCCTGAAACAATGTTTTTTAGCCATGCGAATTAATATGATTAAATAAACTTAAAAATTAAAATAACCCCAAACAGGTATAAAATTATTTTTCCACAATCAAGCATAAAAAATCATACCTATTCTTAAATTCTTTAAATCATGATTCAAACAATTTGTCAAAAAATGAAAATAATATTAACTTTGGGAAATACCTCCTTGAAAAAATTTGTGCATCTTATCCTGAATACATACAGCATATGGGTTTTAATCATTCACCTTCTTTGCCGGCAGAAGCAGTTTGAATCTTGTAATTCCTTTTTCGCCACGCCTTTAAACAAAATACTGCATTAATTAAGATTGTTATTACTTTATCCGGTATGTTACCATCCGAACCTTCAAATACCATCCCTATATTTAATACATCGGTAAAAAACCGTGGCACTTATCTTGTTTTTGATGTCGAAACAACAGGACTTCCACTACGCAACCAGGCAGAAGTTCACGAGCATGCCAACTGGCCACGGGTGATCCAAATATGCTGGTACCTGTTTGATACCGAAGGAAAAAAAATCAGCATGCATAACCGGTTTATTCGTCAATCCGCACCCATTCCCGATCCCTCAATCAAAATACATAAAATAACTAATGATTTAATCCGGGAAAAAGGAGAAGAACCCCGCGCTGTATGGAATGATTTTTTGCACGACCTTGAAAACTGCGACTATATTGTTGCTCATAATATAGATTTTGATGTCCCGGTTATTGAATCAGAACTGCACCGTATAGGAATAGAAAATCCCTTTGCCGGCAAACGAAAAATGTGCACTATGAAACTGGGTAAAGAGATTGCGCGTATCCCGTCAGACGATGGACACGATTATAAATATCCAACCCTGGAAGAATTATACAACTGGTGTTTTATGCGGCAATCCAATGGAAATATTATTTCCGGCTTGCATAATGCACAAATGGATGCTGCGCTGACTGCAAAAATATTCTTTTATCTGCTAAACAACGGATTTATTCATCCCGGCCTGTCTACACGTGAGGATTTCCGGCTGGCCGACAGTCCGGCCGCAAAACAAAAAAATAATTTCTTCTGGCGCATTATTCTACCTGCTCTGTGTACTGCCTTACTCTTTATTCTCACTATATTTTTTATTATCATTCCCCGCTACAAACAATCAATCATAAATGGTAAGCGGGAAATGATCAGAGAACTGACTTGCACCGGATGGAGTATTTTGCAAAAATATGAGCAAGACGAACGAAACGGGCTGCTGACACGTGAACAGGCGCAACAAACAGCCATCAGCCGCATTAATTACCTCCGCTACGGACGCGAGGGAAAAGATTATTTCTGGATTACAGATATGACACCGGTAATGTTAGTTCATCCCTACCGTCCCGACCTGAATGGTAAAGACCTGCAAAACTTCACCGACCCGCACGGTAAAAAACTGTTTGTTGAATTTGTCCGTGCCGTAAAAGACAATGGGCAGGGCTATGTTGATTATATGTGGCAGTGGAAAGATGATTCTACACATATCGTTCCCAAGCTGTCATTTGTAAAAAAATTTGCTCCCTGGGGCTGGATCATTGGTACCGGTATTTATATCGAAGATGTCAAACACGAAATCAGATACCTTACAGCGCGGTTGCTCATGCTATCGGTAGCCATAACCGTACTCATCGGTCTGCTTTTGTTTTATATCACCCACCAGAGTTTAATAATCGAACGCGACCGCCGGACTGCTGAACAAAAGCTCCGCCGATCTCGCGAAAAATATAAAACACTTGTTGAGGCCACAGCCGATGGTCTGCTAATGATTGTTGATAACAAGATTATGTACTCAAACGAAAAAATATCATCCATTACCGGCCGGTCATCTGATGAACTGTTTGGACAACCGTTCCTGTCCCTTCTTCATCCCGATACACCAACTGATATTCATAATCGTTTCATCCTGCCTGACATATCCGCCTCTAACTACGAGGCCGTATTCAACAATTCAAATAATCAGCCGGTCGAAGTGCTGTTGTCGGTATCTTCCGTGATCATATCCGGCAAGCCAGGAAAAATAATCACTGTAAAGCAAATCGGGCACGATCAGAAAAATCCTTATACAAAGGACAACTTGCAGCAACTGATTAGCCATACACATATCGGTTTTATTCGCATACTTCTCGATGCGCGGGGAACAGTGATTTTTGCCAATGCTCCGGCTTTTCGTATGCTCGGATTTGATACACATTCAGCCATTTCGGGTACTTCGGTACTCGACTATTTTGCCGACCGCAGCGACCGTAATTATTTTCGCACTCAATTGGTGAATGATGAATTTGTTCAGGGAAAAAAACTTCGGTTGAAAACATGCACTGGTCATACCGTGTGGGCGTCCGTGTCATTGATCGTCAATCGGATTGATGGCCGAAAAATGTTTTGTGACGGCATGATCGAAGATCTTACGCCTTTTATCCAATACGAAGAATCGCTTGAAGAAGCAATTGTCAGGATGCAATCGGCAGGACTTGCCTCTGGCCAGATAAAATCATCCGATGGTTCCAATGCTGTATCTGCCGCATGGTTCGGTCAGTCATCTCTCGATAAGGCCGATATTCATGATTTCTTTTCACGGCTTACTCAACAGCTCACACCACTCATTCATCAGTCCATTCCTCCAGCCATAATCGGAAAAACCATAGCTGCCGAAACCAAACGACTAACTAATCGATTAATTGAACAGGCCATAACAACCATTGGTCCGCCGCCTGTACCATTTGCATTTATTGCCTTAGGAAGCGAAGCCCGGGGCGAACAAACCTTAGCAACCGACCAGGATAATGCCATCGTATTTGATGATATTGCTGAACCGGATATTGAAGCAACACACAAATATTTCATCCTGCTGGCAACAAATGTTTGCAACAAACTCAACGAATACGGATTTCATTTCTGTAAAGGAAACATCATGGCTTTTAATCCGCGCTGGTGCCAACCCCTCTCTGTCTGGAAAAAATACTTTACTGGCTGGATCTATACTCCGGAGCCACAAAACCTCCTCGATATTTCCATTTTCTTCGACCTCCAGACAATCTATGGCGACAATCGTTTTGTGAGCGCGCTCAAAGATCACATACATACCGTCAGCAATCAACGAAGCAGCTTTTTCTATATCATGGCCGATAATAGTTTAAATATTAAAACCCTTATTCCATTAACCGTCAAAAAAACCGGAAATGAATTATATGATCTGAAAAAAGCCATCATTCCTTTTACCATGTTTGCCCGTATTTATGCTCTGTATTATAAAATAGAAACAACCGGCACTCTGGAGCGATTAAAAATCCTTTTTGAAAATAATCATCTCTCTTCAGATGCCTATGACGGCTGCCGGTTCGCCTTTCAGTTTCTGATGAATTTGCGGTATAGCCATCAACTGGCGCTCTCCTCCTCTGGCCTGAAGCCCAACAACCTGATTGACCTGCAATCTATATCTGAGTTTCAGCTTTCCCTTCTGAAAAAATGCCTGTCGCACATTCAACTTCTACATGCAAAACTTACTATAGATTTTAAGAAAAGCTTCTGACGCTATTTTTTTTAGCAAAAATGATCTGATGCTATCCGGGAAATTCTATCCCCAGCAATGTAATATCATCAATAATTAATTTCGCTTTTTCGCCGGATAATGAGAAGCGAATAATATCTTGTATATTAACCAAAATATGATTACTGTTCGAAAGAGCATCTTCAAGCAAACGCGTACCCGTTTCCATCCCCTTTTTCCCGATAACCTCCACAATGCCATCGGTAAAACACAACAACTTAGCCGGGCCATCAATAGTTAAAGAGCCAAGTTTTACAATAGGAATTTCTTCCAGCATGCCCATCGCTGTACATCCCTGATTAAGAAAAGTAAGCCGGCTTTGCTTTTTTTCATAAAAAATGGGGGGATTATGACCCGCATTAAAATATTCCAGCACATGGGTTTTATAATTATAACGTCCTAAAAAAAGTGTTATATACCGGTCGCCCTGTACATTTTTTACAACACGATGGTTTAATATTCCTGCCAGGTCGGGCAGCGATATAGTTGAAGTTAGCAATGCCCGCAGGTTGGCCTGAAAATTTGACATCAGTAATGCGGCCGATATTCCCTTGCCTGATACATCTGCAATACAAAAACCCAGTAGATGATCATCCAACTGGATAAAATCATAATAATCGCCACCAATTTCAAAATGCGGCTGATAATATGCAGTACAAAACACGTGTTCGTTTTTAGGCAATGATTGCTCATCAGGAATCAACATATTCTGCATCTTTGAGGCAAGTTCAAGTTCACGCTTTAATGCCGCCTGACTCAAACTCTCATTAAACAGCCGGATATTTTCTGCTGCAGTAATAATAATATTCGACAAGGTTTGTATAAAATGCAAATGTTTAATCGTAGGACTAATCCCCTCAAGATCTTCAACAATATCACCAATCAGCACATAAGCTATGGGAATGTTGTTATTAAAAACCGGTATAACAATATCGAACCATTTGAGTGCCGGATTTGGAGATGCGGTTACAAATGATATATCGGTAAATACCAGTAGGTCTTTCTCAACACTTACCGGATGAATCACCGGCCCGCGTGTGTATCCGTAATTCAGGATCTCTTCCCAAAGTGTTCCGTTATACTTAAAAATTAGAATCTGCCCGATATTCAGATTATTCACCAGAATATCCTGATACTTGTCAAGAAGATGTTTGATAGACAGGTTCTGATTTATGGCCTGCGTTACTTCAAGCAACAAATTAAGCTTGAAATTACATTGCTTTAACCGCTTCGACGAGCCGTCAATAATGGCCATAGATACATTGTGTTTATCCTTTTACCCGTTCAACATAAGTGTAATCACGTGTGTCAATCCGCACCTTTTCACCACTCTCAATAAATAATGGAACATTAACCTGTGCGCCTGTTTCAACGGTTGCGGGCTTAAGTGAACTAGTACTCGAAGTGTTGCCGCGTACCCCCGGCTCGGTATAAGTAATTACCAGTTCAACAAAAGCAGGCAATTCGCAGGTCAGCGGTGTCTCCGTGTCGGCATGATAAGTAATTTCTACATATTGTCCTTCTTTAAGCAAATCAGGTGCTGTAATCAGATCCGGCTGCATAGTAAGCTGTTCAAAAGTTTGCTCGTGCATAAAATGATAACCCGTATCGTCTTTATACAAGAACTGATAGGGCCGGCGCTCAACATTGGCAATGGTAATTTTTTCGCCTGAAGTGAATGTGTTTTCTATCACCCTGCCATTGGTTAAACTTTTCAGTTTGGTGCGCACAAAAGCGCCGCCCTTGCCCGGCTTTACATGCTGAAACTGAACCAGAGTATACAAATCGTCTTTAAACTCAATACATAAACCATTCCGAAAATCAGATGTGTCTCCCATAATAATTATTTAGGTAACAAAGATAATAGTTTTTTTTCACCGACTACGCTACTTATGCCCAATGATGTTTTTGCGCGGAATAGTCGCAATAAAATCTTTAAGATAATATGGTTCAAAATAGCCCGTATCCTCATATTGCCCCTTATAAAACAATGGTGCAACCAATACAGGCATATCTTGTGCCAAAGGTGTTACCCCTTCAAGAAAAACAGCCGAGGGATGACTAATTATAGTCCGGCATTTCTCTGCGCCCGGCCCGAAAAAATAAATCCTCTCCCCTGCCGGCCAATTACTATATGAATTGATATCAATTACTTCGGCAATTATTTCGCGTACCGGAGCTAATGCACTATCATACACCGCTGAATAAACTTCCATCCTCCGTGCATCAAGCATAGGACACAGGAAGCCGGCAGGCATATTATTTTTTTTAAGATACTGAACCAGAACACGGGCAGCCATAATCTGAAGCGACACAACAGATAATAACGGGATATTCAACGCATAACAGATACCCTTAGCCGCCGATACCCCTATGCGCAATCCGGTATATGAACCCGGTCCCCGGCTTACTGCAACTGCTGATAACTGATTAAAATCAATCTCCGACATCTGCATCACTTCACGGATTAAAATTGTTATTTTTGCTGCATGCGACAACCCCGTATCTATACTCTTAAAACCGAGAAGACGATCATCGTCCGATACCGCAGCCGAACAACCCGAAGAAGATGTTTCAATATGTAAAATATATGACATCCGTTAGATTAAATCATTAGATCAAATAAAAATATATAAAATAATCATTTTTATTGGTTTATAATTTTTTATCTAAATCATTTTTTTAATGGAAGAACGTATTGAATCGTATCTGTCATTAGCCACTGTTTTTTACCGGCGCGATGTAAAATACCGTACAATTACCATTAAGCTCGAAGAATTGAAAGGCATTATTGTTACCTTTCCAAAGCGAATGAGTTTTAAAGAAGCCGAAGCATTTGTATTTGCCAAAGAACAATGGATACAAAAACATCTGACCAAAGTACGGGCAATTGAAAAACAGTACACTATTTTCGACGAAAATACAAAATTCCGGACACGCGACCATAATTTGCGCATAAAAACACATGACAAAGCCGAATGCAAAGCAAGAATTAAAAATGGTGAGATATTAATCTTATATCCTGCAACAATGAATGTCAAAAATAAACAAATTCAACTTTTTATTCGTCGAGCCATCGAAGAAACATGGCGCCTCGAAGGCCGTCGTTATCTTACTGAACGGACACAACAGTTCGCCAATCGCTTTCAGTTATCGTATGCCGGAATAATAGTTCGCAATACAAAACAACAATGGGGCAGTTGCTCGTCTGATAATAAAATTTGTTATAGTTTGCACCTTATGAACCTGCCACAAAACCTCATTGATTATGTTATTTTACACGAACTAGCCCATACCAGACATAAAAATCATAGCCATAACTTCTGGGCATTTCTTAATCAGCTTACCAGTAATGCAAAAAAACTAGCGGCTGAACTTGAAAATTACCGCATTGGTATTTATTAGTCAATCCTTAATAACTCAAAATAACGGAAAAATTTAATGGTTTAGATGAT
>CAZRNJ010000012.1:0-24097 GCA_964601385.1 uncultured Bacteroidales bacterium
ATGAAGGCTAATTGCCTTCTGGCTCTTTAGAATTTATTCCGGACAACAGTGAATTTAATTATTAATTTGATATCTTTTAAATCATACCTCATTTTACATCCTGTTTCTTTGTTAATAAATCCCTGATCTGCATTATTAAAGCTATATCCCATTTCATTTCCTGCGCAATTTGTCTTTATCATTCAACATATTTTTACCCTATTTGTAAAAAGATTGCCCATCAGGAGTACCAAAAAAGCCAATTTGTAAAAGAACCACCAGCACAAGCTGTCTTTATATCTGTTCATAAAAGTACTACTCAATTAAACCGGATAATAACATACCGGAATGATTTAAATGAACAAAAAAGATGATATAAATCACCTCTGTATAACCAATTAAAATAAATTGAATACTTGTAAAATTAAAATAACGACGTCGTTCGTGGTCTAATATTGTTTATATCAGAGTTACTTAGAAAAATATAATGGCCCCGGCGTTATCCGGTGAAATATCGGTTTCAGTAGCTGATGGGCAGTTATGGTTAAAAATGCAAGTATTTCCTTTAAAACGTATCGGTATAATTTTTATTTAATCAGATAGAATTATGCATAAAAATGCATAATCAAAAAATATATTTGAGTTTATATCCTGATTACTTACAATATTTTAATAACTGACGATGTGCTTCAGGATGCCCTAACCGTTGCGCTGCCTGCCAGTCGGTGCATGCCGCTTCCTTATTCTTTAAACGAAACAAAGCATTGGCGCGGCTATAATAAGCAAAAACCATACCGGAATTGAGACGAAGGGCTGCTGAATAATCATCCACCGCACCAACTATATCGGCTTTGTTCTCTTTTAACATACCCCTGAAATAATATGCCAAGGCATCAGCCCTTAGTTCGAGTCCGCGATTGTAATCGGCGAGCGCCTGATCATTCCGATTCAATAATTCATACAACCGGGCACGGTTAAACCAGGTATCGGCATGTTGAGGGTTAATCTGTATCGCATTGTTAAAATCGTCCATAGCCCGCTGCAGTTGATTCAGCGCCATGAAAGAGAGTCCGCGGTTAATCAGAATATCAACAGTAGCCGGTTTTAACGCAATTGCCTTTGAATAATCGGCTACCGCAAGCATATACTGTCCGGTTTTATTAAAAATATTCGCCCTGTTATAATAGCCATCCGGGTATGTTGAATCAATCTCAATGGCTTTGGAAAAATCAATTATCGCCGAATCGGACAGGTTCATTTTCGAATAAACAATACCTCTGCTGTTATAGCAATGAGCATACAACGGACTAATCTGAATAATCCGGCTGAAATCACTCAATGCGTTCGTAAATCTACCGGCTTTATCATTTGCCGTGCCCCGGTTATAAAGATATTTAATATCTTCCGGATGCCTGGCGACCAGATAATCAAACTCGGCCAAAGCATTCGCCGGACGATTAAGATTCATCAATGAAACACCGCGGCAAAAACGAAGATCATCGGTTACATAACCTTTTCTCATACTATCATCGAAATCAAGGAGCGCAGCTTCGTAATTTTTATTTTTATAATGGATAAACCCGCGTGTCCACCAGCTATGGCCATGGTCGGGATATTTTTCAATCACATCGTTAAAGAGGATGATCTGATTCTTCCAGATTTTAACCCTGTTAAAGGAACTTACCCCGAGAAAAATCAGCCAGCCAGAAAAAATAAAAAGCAAAAAACGCTGAAAAAATCCCGGTTTCAAAGAAACCAGATAATACGATACAATAAAAAAGAAACCTATTAGAGGAAGGTATGAATAACGCTCTGAGACAATCGCTTGTCCAACAGGAAGGATTTGCACAACAGGCAGGATGGTAATAATGTAGAAGCTTAACCCAAAGACCAACTCACGGCGTTTGTTCAATGATCTGATAATAATCCATCCAATCAATGCCACAGCGATCAGGGATAAATAATACACTGCGGGGAGAGAAACAGTAAAATCCTTCGGATAATAATGCATGACCGAAAGGTGGGATGGAACTATTGCCTTGAAGATATACCATACCACCGAATAGCTGACCAGCGCCAACCGGTTCAGCAATGAAACTACAGGACTAAGGTCAGAAACTGCACCTAGAGCAGTTTGAGCCCGCACAGCAACAATACCGAATAGAAGTGAAAGAATAAAAAATGGGATTTTTAAAATTATATCCTTGAATATGATCTTTTTATTGACATGATAATCCATTAACAAGAGAATTAAAGGCAAAACCACAGCGACTGATTTAGACAACAATGACAAACCGAAGAATAAAAATGCGAATACAAAACTTGCTGTTTTTCGTCCCTGATTGAGGTATTTACTGTAATAAATGAGTGAAACAAGAAAGAATAAGGTATAGAGAAGATCTTTGCGTGACGATATCCATGCCACCGGCTCAACATGCAACGGGTGTATGGCAAACAGCAAAGAACAAAG
Source organism: uncultured Bacteroidales bacterium (assembly GCA_964601385.1). Taxonomy (GTDB): domain Bacteria; phylum Bacteroidota; class Bacteroidia; order Bacteroidales; family JBBRXJ01; genus CAZRNJ01. The sequence continues at coordinate 2,450 of CAZRNJ010000012.1, forward strand.
CGCCGCAATGGCGGCAGAATCAAAGAAACGTTTAATAAAAAAATAAACCAGAGCAACAATGCACAGATGCAGTAACAGGTTGGTTAAATGATAAACCATTGCATTCAATCCGAAAAAATGATACTCGATGGCAAAAGACAAAATTGTCAGCGGGTGATAATTCCCGGCAACATTTGTTGTAAATATGGCATTTAGCCCCGGCCAGTCAAGGTGCCGTATCAATAGGTTATTTAGAACATACCCGTCATCATCACCATTCAGAATAAAATCATTTTGGAACGAATTAATGAATATCAGAGCAGTAATCAGCAAGATAACCGGCAAAACATATCTTCCGGAAAAATGCATCCGGAAATTTTGTTGCAGATCACTGCGTTTTGTAGCCCGGTGCGGATGTTTTGCTGCCATGAAACACAAATATAGTTTTTTTACAACAAATGGACGATTGGGTGAAATACCAAATGGACAAATGAAATTATTTCAGTAAATAAACCAACAGGCGTCAGAACAGAAAAACTTTTATCCGGGATTTTGCAGTTGAAAAACTGCAAACAGCTCAAACGGTTTTTCCGATTGAGCGTACCCGGTACCCCTGCTAAATCGAATGGTAAACTAAAATATTTTAAATACCGGAAAAATCATACACAGCGAAGTAAACGGGCGATTCGACATGTCTACCCGTTCATGTAAAAAAGAGAAATATTTGTTAAAAAAAGCGCCATAAAAAATTTACGGCGCTTATCAACTAATCAATACTAAATTATTTTACCTCTTCGAAGTCAACATCAGTTACTTCGCCATCGGAACTTTTTCCCTGCCGGCCTGTTGACTGCTGGCCCGGGTCGGGCTGAGCGCTTGCAGCTTCGGCATTTTGAGCCCCCTGTTGCTGAGCGTTGTACAGATCCTGTGAAGCGGCCTGCCATGCATTATTCAAATCGGTCATGTGTTTCTCAATAGCAGTCATATCCTGTGATTTATGCGCTTCTTTGAGGGCATCGACGGCTTTCTGTATCACATCACGTTTAGCAAAAGGTAACTTATCGCCAAACTCTTTTAACTGTTTTTCGGTTTGGAACACCAAGCTGTCGGCAGCATTGAGTTTATCAATTTTTTCTTTTTGCTTTTTATCTTCTGATTCATGGGCCTTGGCCTCTTCACGCATACGCTTGATCTCATCATCGGATAAACCGGATGATGCTTCAATCCTTATACTTTGTTGTTTTCCGGTGCCTTTATCTTTGGCAGAAACATTCAGTATACCATTGGCATCAATATCAAATGACACTTCAATTTGCGGTACACCACGGGGTGAAGGAGGAATCCCGTCAAGATGAAAACGTCCGATGGTTTTATTGTCTTTTGCCATAGGCCGCTCACCCTGCAATACATGAATCTCGACTGATGGCTGATTATCGGCAGCTGTGGTAAACACTTCGGATTTTTTTGTAGGGATAGTAGTATTCGACTCAATCAGTTTAGTCATTACACCACCTAATGTTTCGATACCCAGTGACAATGGCGTAACATCAAGCAACAATACATCTTTAACATCGCCGGCCAGCACACCGCCCTGAATAGCAGCGCCAACGGCAACCACCTCATCGGGGTTCACACCTTTTGAAGGTGCTTTGCCGAAAAATTTCTCAACCAGATCCTGAATATAAGGGATACGTGTTGATCCGCCAACCAAAATAACGACATCAATATCCTTGGCATCAAGTCCGGCATCTTTCAGTGCCTGACGGCAAGGTTCAATAGTGCGCTGGAAAATGGTATCGGCCAGTTGTTCAAATTTAGAACGTGAAAGAGTACGTACCAAATGCTTGGGAATACCATCAACCGGCATGATATACGGGAGATTAATCTCGGTAGTAGTAGAGCTGGAGAGTTCAATTTTAGCTTTCTCGGCCGCTTCTTTCAACCGTTGGAGAGCCATAGGGTCCTTGCGAAGATCAATGCCTTCATCTTTTTTAAACTCTTCGGCCAGCCAGTCAATAATAATATGATCAATATCATCACCACCCAAATGAGTGTCACCATTAGTTGACTTAACTTCAAACACACCATCACCCAATTCAAGAATTGAAATATCGAAAGTACCACCACCCAGGTCATAAACAGCCACCTTCATATCCTTATGTTTCTTGTCGAGTCCATACGCCAGAGCAGCAGCAGTTGGCTCGTTGATAATACGACGAACAGTAAGTCCGGCAATCTCACCGGCTTCCTTAGTGGCCTGTCGCTGCGAATCGTTAAAATAGGCCGGGACGGTAATAACGGCCTCAGTTACCTGCTGGCCGAGATAATCTTCGGCTGTTTTCTTCATTTTTTGAAGAATCATTGCAGATATTTCCTGTGGAGAATATTCCCTGTCGTCAATTTTAACCTTGGGGATATTGTTTTTACCGCTTACCACCTCATAAGTAATGCGGTTGATCTCATTCGCCATACGGTCGAATGTTTCGCCCATGAACCGTTTAATCGAATAAACAGTACGTCGCGGATTAGTAATGGCCTGCCGTTTGGCCGGATCGCCAACCTTTCGTTCTCCATTATCGGCAAATGAAACTATTGATGGAGTAGTACGTCGCCCCTCACTATTAGCAATTACCACCGGTTCGTTCCCTTCAAGCACTGCTACGCACGAGTTGGTGGTCCCAAGGTCTATGCCTATTATCTTTCCCATATTTTTTTGTTTAATTCCGTTATTAACTGACGTTTTATTTACAATGTTTATGCCAAAGATTCTGCCATTTATCCATCACCTAATGTAAATTGCTGATTAGCATGTTATAAACAAATAAATACAGTTGTAAAATCATTCTTTAAATCTAAAAAATGACAAAAAGTCAGACAGTACATTTCCGGAATTTATCCAACATTATTAATGGTTGACAGACAGTTGCATAAATTAGTACGAAAAACTACCTTTGTAAAAAAATAAAAATGATAAACGACCAGCAACTGATTAAAAAAGTTACAACGCACAAGCTATATGAAATGAAGTTGCGAGGTGATAAAATCACCATGCTTACCGGCTATGACTATTCTATGGCCAGAATCATCGAAAGCGCAGGCATTGACATAATTCTTGTAGGCGACAGTGCATCAAATGTGATGGCAGGCAACGACACTACCATACCCATTACACTGGATGAGATGATTTATCATGCCAAATCGGTTGTCAGGGCTGTTACCCGGGCACTGGTAGTAGTTGATCTGCCGTTTGGAACCTATCAGGGCGACTCGTATAATGCATTGCAAAGTGCTATACGTATAATGAAAGAAACAGGGGCAGGCGCCGTAAAACTTGAAGGAGGCAGTGAAATCAAAGAGTCGGTTGAACGTATTCTGTCGGCCGGTATACCGGTGATGGGGCATTTAGGGCTTACCCCACAGGCCATCCATAAATTTGGGACCTATGTGGTACGCGCAACGGATAAAAACGAAGCCGAAAAATTAAAGCAGGACGCCCTGATGCTTGAAGCGATCGGTTGTTTTGCTATTGTACTCGAAAAAATACCGGCAAAACTAGCCGCCGAGGTAACAGAAACCGTAAAGATACCTCTTATTGGAATCGGCGCAGGGCAATCGGTTGACGGCCAGGTACTGGTAACACACGACATGCTGGGGCTTACCATTGATTTCTCTCCCCGCTTTTTACGACGCTACCACAATCTGTTTCATGAAATAAAGGGTGCTGTTGAGGCCTATATTCATGATGTTAAAAGCGGCGACTTCCCCAATACTAAAGAACAATACTGAAATTAATGGAAATCCTTTACGAGGACAACCATATTGTTGCCGTTAATAAACGGGTCTCAGACATTGTGCAGCATGATCCTTCCGGTGATACCCCTTTGGACGAAAAAGTAAAACAATACATCCGCGAAAAATATCATAAGCCGGGAGATGTTTTTCTTGGTATAGTCCACCGGATTGACCGCCCTGTGAGCGGCGTAGTATTGTTTGCCCGCACATCAAAAGCCCTTGAACGGCTAAATGCAATGTTTAAAGAGCGATCGGTAAAAAAAATTTATTGGGCTATTGTTAAAGATGCGCCGCCATCATCTGAAGGAAAGCTTATACATCAACTGGTCAGGGATACGGCAAAAAACAAATCATTCATCACTACAGGCAATCATCCAGAGGCCAAAACAGCAGAACTTGACTACAGAGTACTTGGTTCATCGGACCGTTATCACCTACTGGAGATAAACCTGCACACCGGCCGGCATCACCAGATACGCTGCCAACTGGCGCACATCGGATGCCCCATTAAAGGCGACCTTAAATACGGATATCCTCGCTCGAATGAAGATAAAGGAATTTGTCTTCATTCACGATATGTTGAATTTTTTCATCCGGTAAAAAAAGAAAAACTAGTAATTACTGCCCGGCCCCCTCACAATACACTATGGGACTACTTCATCGAAACTCGGGGGCTTAAGCCGGAATCCACTCCCCTTCGCCATGAATCACAGGAATAACAATACCTTCGGCGGTTTTCAGAAGTAAACGGCCGCTGTTATCAACACCCTGAATCACTCCTTGTAAACGATAACCGGAAAAAGAAAAAACCACCTGTTGATTTAACCGGTATAATAATGAATGAAAGTCACGGCTGATTATTTCCGGCTTTTCATTCAATATCCTGTAACGACAAATAATTGCCTCTATCAATTGGGGCAGCAATTCATTTACTTTATATCCCTGACCTGTGTGCATCCTCATCGAAACTGCTTGTGACAGATCTTCCGGAAACATGGTCTGATTAACATTTAAACCAATACCTGCAACCGACCACGTCAGCAAATCTTTTCCGATAGAATTTTCAATCAATATACCCGCTATTTTCCTGTCAGCAACAATAATATCATTCGGCCATTTAATCCTTGCATTGACACAATAAAAATTAAGAAAATCGCAAATACCGGCAGCAACACATTGCGACAAACTATATTGCCTATCCGGAGATAAAAAACCAGGATAAAAAATCATTGAGAACGTTAAACTGCGTTCATTCTCGCTGTACCAACGGTTAATCCCCTGTCCCCTGCCTCCGGTTTGATAATCAGTGGAAATTACAGTAAATTCGGCAGGCCGGGAAGTTTTCAATAAACCTTTGGCATAATTATTGGTAGAATCAACCGAAGGCAGATTAATCACATTATACATCTGGCTCATACATGAACAAAAATAGGTTTTATAGTCAATAAATGTTATCTTTGCAACGTTTTTTTTAGGGATGAAGGACAGCTTATTACAATGCATCATAAATGCCATTCAGGAGAAAAAAGGCAAAAACCTCTTAATAATAGATCTCCGGTCAATTAACAACGGCATAGCCGATTATTTCGTGATTTGCCATGGAGATTCAAATACACAGGTTGAAGCGATCACCGGATCCATAGAAAAGCAGGTAAAAACAAATCATAACCTCCGGTCGCTGCACACCGAGGGAATGGCAAATACTCAATGGGTTTTACTTGATTACGGATATATTATAGTGCATGTATTTATAAAGGAAGCACGGGCATTTTACGGACTGGAAGAGTTATGGGCTGATGCAGGAATAGAAAGAATTGAAAATAATTATTAATCATTTTTTATGGCAAACGAAAGCAACACAGAAAAAAAAGGGAATAAACCCGGGTCAAATCTTACCGGAGAACCAAAACCCAGAATCAACATTTATTGGGTTTATGCCCTTATAGCCCTGGCATTTATCGGGATACAATTTTTCAGTTCACGCCAGCAAACCATTGACATTACCTGGAAACGGTTTGAGCAGGAGATGCTGAAGAATCAGGATGTAGAAAAAATTATTGTCGTTAACAAAGAGAAAGCCGAGGTTTTCATTAAACCCGACAGAATTGGACTTGACCGCTACAAAGATATCCGTAAAGGAACCAATAAAACCAATATCCCGGGTCCTCATTATGTATTACTTATCGGATCGGTTGACCGCTTTGATGAGCGGCTTGAAGCAGCGCAAAAAGACCTGCCTGATGAAAATAAAGTAAGTCCGTTGTACGAGAATCGGCGTGACCTGGTCGGAGAACTGATTGGCTGGCTGCTGCCGGTAATCCTTTTGGTGGTAATCTGGATATTTTTGTTCCGCCGGTTCAACAAAGGCATGGCCGGTGGTAGTGGCAATATTTTCAATGTCGGAAAATCGAAAGCGACACTTTTCGACAAAGAGTCGAAAGTAAAAATCAATTTCAATGATGTAGCAGGATTGGAAGAGGCAAAAGTTGAAATTAAAGAGATTGTTGATTTTCTGAAAAATCCCAAGAAATACACTGAATTAGGCGGAAAAATACCCAAAGGAGTATTGCTCATCGGTCCTCCGGGGACAGGCAAAACATTACTGGCTAAAGCGGTAGCGGGCGAAGCCCATGTGCCATTTTTCTCGCTCACAGGAAGTGATTTTGTTGAGATGTTTGTGGGAGTTGGCGCCTCACGCGTACGTGATCTTTTCGCGCAGTCGAAAGTCAAAGCCCCATGTATCGTTTTTATTGATGAGATTGACGCCATAGGCAGAGCCAGAGGCCGTAACCTCAATATTGGAGCAAATGATGAACGCGAGAATACCCTTAACCAACTGCTGAGCGAAATGGACGGATTCGGCGATAACTCAGGCGTAATCGTTATGGCAGCAACCAACCGTGTAGACATCCTTGACCGCGCATTATTGCGGGCAGGCCGCTTCGATCGCCAGATACACGTTGAATTACCCGACCTGAACGAGCGGCGGGACATATTTAAAGTGCATATCAAACCGTTGAAGCTTGATCCGACCATCGATTTAGATTTTCTGGCCAGGCAAACCCCCGGATTTTCCGGTGCAGATATTGCCAATGTTTGTAACGAAGCAGCGCTGATCGCCGCACGGCGTGAAAAAAAAGAAGTAGGGCGTCAGGATTTTCTTGATGCAGTAGACCGCATTGTTGCCGGACTGGAAAAGAAAAATAAAATTATTTCACGACACGAAAAACGAACCATTGCTTATCATGAGGCAGGACATGCCACTGCAAGCTGGTTTCTGAAATATGCCAATCCTCTGGTAAAGGTAACCATTGTACCGCGCGGCCGTGCCTTAGGCGCCGCATGGTACCTGCCTGAAGAACGTCAGATTACCACAACGGAACAACTGTTTGATGATATCTGCGTAGGACTATCCGGGAGAGCTGCAGAAGAAATGGAGTTCGGGCATATATCTACCGGCGCTCTGAACGATCTGGAACGCGTAACAAAACAGGCCTATGCCATGGTTTCCTATTTCGGTATGAGCAAAAAAATCGGACACCTCAGCTTCTATGACTCAACCGGACAGTCGGATTATTTTTTCGCCAAACCTTACAGTAATAAAACATCCGAAACAATTGACGAAGAAGTACACCTGCTGATTGATAAAGCATACGAACGAGCAAAGAAACTGTTAAAAGACAATAAAGACGGATGGAAAAAACTGGCAGAAAAATTACTCGAAACCGAAGTTATCTTCAAAGAAGACCTTGAATTGATTTTTGGAAAAAGGCCATTTGATGATGAAGAGCCGGAAACAGACGAGAAAAAGAAGAAAAGAGTAAAAAAACAGGATGCCCCTGTTGAGCCGGCGGGTTTATTTACTGCTCCACCGGTAGAAAAACAGGAACAACCCCAAGCAGTAAAAAACACTGAAGAAGAGGAAAAGAACGAATAATATGGAAGACGGATGGGTGCTTGTTTTTGAAACCGACCAGATGTATATTAGTCAAATCGCAAAACAACGATTAAGCGATGCAGGAATACATCCGGTTATAATCAATAAAAAAGACAATACCCTGCCCATTGGTGAAATTGAGATATATGTTAAAACAGAAGATTATAACCAGGCCAAAGAATTGATAAAACAGCTATAACGCAATGACCCGCACTATTACCGCCATTATTTTTGTACTGATTATGACAGCAGGAATCATCACCAGCCGCTACACCTATCTGCCCCTTTTTGCACTCGTCACATGGCTGAGTTTATATGAGTTTTATCTGATGACCAACAGACACATGGTAACACTGCCCGGCTGGATTGGCATTATCACAGGCACCGGATTGTTTGTCCTTAGTTTTGGGATTGCAGGCGGCTACCTTGACGAAAAATGGACGTTAACTATTATCCCGCCCATTGGTATAATTTTTATTCTTGAACTCTTTAACCGTGAAAATCACAAGATCCATATCATCAGTAATACACTCACCGGATTAGTGTATGCAGCCATACCGTTCTCCCTGCTGAATTTTATGGTATTAACAACAAACGGTTATGATTATTCGATACTTCTCGGCATGATTGGTCTGGTATGGATTAATGATACTGCGGCTTTTCTTTTCGGTTCGATGTTTGGCCGGCACCGCCTGTTTGAGCGCATCTCTCCCCGAAAAACATGGGAGGGCTGCATCAGCGGAATGGCCTTTACCATTATTGCCGGTTATTTCTTTACCATTCTGCCAATGAACCTCTCCCATAACCAATGGATGATTATCGCATTTATTGTAGCGATAACAGCCACCCTTGGCGACCTGATTGAATCTATGTTTAAACGCAGTGCCGAGATCAAAGACAGCGGGAATCTGTTCCCCGGTCATGGCGGGGTACTCGACCGATTCGACTCACTGATCTTCACTATTCCGTTTGTTTATGCCTATCTGCAACTAATCCAATAAACAATGACCATACACAGGGAAGGCACCATTATAATCATAATTTTACTGATTGGACTAATCATTCTGAACCTGCTGATCGGGTTCATGAGCAGCGAAAAAAACCTGACCGTCAGCATCTCGGCTTTTCTTTCAATTTTTCCGCTTGTATTTGTCATTAACTTCTTTCGCAATCCTGTCCGTTTGATTGAAAACCCATCATCAACCAGCATTACATCACCGGCCGATGGCACTATTGTTGCTATTGAAGAATTTGACGAGCCGGAATACTTCAAAGAAAAAAAGCTGAAGGTCTCGATCTTTATGTCTATCTGGAATGTACACTGCAACCGTATACCCATCAACGGAACAGTGATATACAAAAAATATCACAGAGGGAAATTTTTTATTGCCCGCAAACCAAAAGCATCACTCGATAACGAACGCACAACCTTTGTAATTGAAACACCCGGACAGCAAAAAATACTGGTACGGCAGATCGCAGGTATTCTGGCGCGGAGGATCATCAGCTATCCCCTCCCCGGTCAAAAGGTAATACAAGGCGAAGAACTGGGCTTTATCCGTTTCGGGTCGCGTGTTGATCTTTACCTGCCTCTCGATACCAAAATCGCAGTGCGTACAGGTGATCAGGTAAAAGGAAACATCACTGTTATCGGTACTCTTAAAAACTAGAATATGAATACCAGCATCCGGCAGCAGCCGTGGTTGTATTTTCTGATACCGGTAATCCTCATCCTTTCATTATATACGCATACGCTGGGATTTAAGCTGGGAAACCTAGATGAAGATATAATTGTGCGCAGCGCAGATGTTTTACGCGATTCGGCCATAACCGATATCCTCCGGCGTGACGCATTCCTGTCAAAAGACGGATTGGCATTCTACCGACCGCTTCAAAATCTTTCATTAATGATAGATGCGCGTATCAGCCAAAACAGCGCCCCGATGTTCCGGTTATCGAATATTCTTATCCATTGCATTGTTAGTATCCTTATCATTTACCTGCTAATGATAAATGGGGTCTCGCTGCCCACTGCAGCGGGCTTCTCATCCCTTTTTGCCGTTCATCCGCTTTTCGTACACACTGTGGCCTGGATTCCGGCGCGCGGTGATCTGCTGATGACGCTCTTCTCACTGATCACGATTATCAGCGTTAAAAAATATCAGGACAAAAAAAAACGTTGGTGGCTGCTCCTGTCTGTTACCGGCTATTTGGCTGCCCTCTTCTCAAAAGAAACAGCCATTGTTATGCTACTGCTGCTTTTTGTCCTTAACGGCGCTGATAAACGATCCATCATGCAAACCATCGGTTTCTTTATGATGCTAATCATCGTTACTGTTTCGTATATTATAATCCGGAAAATATTAATCACCGGGCCGTTTCACGATGAATTCGGACTACTGCCGGCATTGAGTAACTGGCAAACCATACCCGAATCCATTGCCAAAATAACGATTCCCTTTTTCCATGCTCCTATGCCCAAATACACGACAGTCGTAACGATTACCGGATTAACCATTGTAACGCTGCTGTTTTATTATTTACACAAACAGAAACAACTGTTGCATACGGCAATTTTAACCGGACTGTTATGGTTCGTATTGTTTCTCCTTCCGGGTATGGCGTTCCGGCATTCATTGGCCGATACCGGATACGACTATCTTGAACACCGGTTCTATATGCCTGCAATCGGTATCCTGGCCGGCCTGGCGCTATTTATCAAGAACAAACATTTTGGTCCGGTATTTTTTATTATTCCCATCATCCTTTTCTCCATCCTAACCATTCGGCGTACATCTGAATATAAAACGCCGGTGGCCTTTTATTCTGCAGCAATACATTATAATCCCCGATGCGCCATTGCATGGTATGGCCGCGGAAATCTCTATAAAGAAGCACAACAATATGACAAAGCAATAGCTGATTTCACCGAGGCGCTTCAACTCAAACCGGACTATTTTGAAGCCCTGAACAACAGAGGTATCGCTCGGTTTAACACAAAGAGATATGACGAAGCCATTGCCGACTATAACCAGGCACTGCAGATTAATCCCCACCATGCGCAAACCTATAATAACCGCGCCAATGCATACAGCGCTTCCGGCCGGTTGCGTGAAGCCATAGCCGATTATAACAAAACTCTGGCGCTGGATCCAACGCTTGATGCAACCTTTTACAACCGCGGGGCCTGCTGGGCGCGACAGGGCATGTACGACTCGGCCATGGCCGACTTTAATGAACTGATCCGGCGCGACAGTTTGTATACTCTCGGATATGTTTACAGAGCATTCACCTACATGAGCATAAACGACAAACAAAATGCGCTGACAGATTTTAACACAGCAATCAGACAATCACCCTCCGATCCGCAACTGTTTATTTACAGAGGTGACATTTTTTATAGTTTAGGACGATTCACTGATGCTGTAAATGATTATTCCCGATCGCTCATGTTACAACCACAACAACCGGCCCTGCTCATCAAACGAGGCCTGTTGTATTATACCAACGGCAATACGGCACAGGCATGCGAGGACTGGCATACAGCAAAACGATTAGGTTCGGATGAAGCAGCAAATTTTGTTGCTGAATATTGTCAAAACTAGTAACAACAACCCGGTTACATCCGAATCTTTTTAATATCCTCCTTTAATCGTTGTATATCCGTAAGCCATTCTTCAATATCCTGTTCATGTTCGAGTTCTTCGTTCAGAATTGTTGTTGCTATCTGGTGAGTAGTATGGTCTTTGCCATTTGTAAAATCGGCAATTTCCTTATACCGCTGAATGGCGCATCGTTCGCCGTTAAGGTTCTGATTCAGGATGACCTCGACATAAGGATCAACCGGCGACTCGTATTTGCAACGCGCAAACTTTGGCCATTCGGCCGGATCGAGCACCGGAATACCACCTAACTGGATAATGCGTGTCACATCCATCACCGCATGATTGAGTTCCTGTGTAGCATGCAGCAGCAGTTCCGGTTCTATCTCACTGCGCATAGGCCCTTCCATGAGCCGCGCGCCAATCCAATATTGATAATAAGCCAGCCACTCTTCGCATAATGCGGCATTGAGCATATCAATCAATTTCTTTACATCCAGATTTAAAATACTTACTCCTTGTTGTCCCATAATTTTAAATTTTTAATTATTTAATTTTTACCAGTTTAATAGTTGTAACCTGTCCGTTAATCACTGCCTTAAGATAATAAACACCGGGCATACCCGCATCAAAAAGATAAGCGTATTGACCTGCATTAAGATCATGATTTTCCAGCACGACTAACTCTTCACCTATCACAGACAGTATAGAGATATACACAGACGATGCTGCGGCCAGATCCAGTTGAATATTTGCTTGTTTCTGATAGGGGTTCGGAAACACACTCAGCGATGCTGCGGTAGTATTTTCAGAAATATTTGTTTGCAGCCGGTTATCTTCGAGGTTAGAAATACTCTGGCTGAAAGGCCCGGAGCTGGCTTTAAGCCGGCGCATGGGGTCGCAAGCCGATGATTTGAGCACCGACACCTGATAATATGACCGGTACAGCGGCGATGCATTCAGGTCGGTGTATGATGTCAGTGTTGACGGCATTGTAGCGATGAGCGACATATTTTTCGGACTGCTGCCGCGATAGATATTGTATGTGCTGAAATCAAATCCCTCGTAATAATCCCAAATAAGATTATTCGCATTATTCTGACCCAGGTTAACGGTAAGGTGCATTGTTTTATGATGAGCGCTCAACTCTGACTCATCGCCTTTCGCATTGGAAATACTGATTTTATATCGGTTAGCCCGAACAGCCGGTGCCGATGCTGTATCAACAAAAACCGGTATGCTGTCAAAGGGCACAGTTCCAATCTTCTGATATTCGCCTGCAACATTCGTCTCCTTGTAGATATTAAATTGCGCGATTCCTTCATCAGCCACCTTATCCCATACAATAAGGTTTTTACCTGTCTCCGGATCAACTGTAACCATGCAAATCTCTTGATCTTGATACACCAGATTCACTTTGCCATCGGGCATAGTACGGATTAAGTAAACCTCATTCTTCTTATCGGATGCCTTGCTGTAGCCCGCAACAATACATCCGCCATCGCCGGTATTAGCAATGTGCATACCATAGCTGTTCCGATCGAATTTACGAAACCTCTGATGCCACAATTTAACCCCATTGCTGTCGAACTTAACGATTGACAAAGGATAGATCCACTGTGAGCTGACAGTATCATATACGCCGGAATTACCGGTTGCTAGAAAGCCATGATCAGAAGTTTCTTTGATATCATAAAAATATTCAACCGAATCAGTAGCGGCAAAAGTTCGTGTCCAGAGGGTATCTCCATTATCATCAATTTTAAGCAGATATCCGAGCGAAAAGAAATTATTATCCGTATAGTAACCACAAGCCAGATGATTTCCGTCATGAAGAGTAATAAGTCGCTGCGGTATCTCATCATCTAATCCGCCATAACCGGTTGCCACAGGATTGAGGCCGTTGCTATCGGTATGATAGAAATAAAGATCATCATCATCACCACCATATCTCCGGTTAACAGCAAGCAACAAATCTTTATCAGCCAATACAACCAACGATTGAACAATCTGTGTTTGCGGCGTCACCAGGTTCTGTTCCCACAGCACTGAGCCGGTATTAGCGAGTTTAAGAATATAGCCGTCGCCATTATCATAGCCACCGCAAACAAAAGAACCATTGTCCAGTTCTTTGCAATCGTACAGATAAACATAATCGGATGTTGTTCCGGTTCTACGTGTCCATAAAGTATCTCCTTCATTATTGGTTCGGACAATGAACGCCTGGCTGTAGGAATACTGATAGTCGCGCGACTGACCATATAACAGGTATCCGCCATCGGCTGTTGTCAGGAGACCAAAAAACCGGTCGTTATCACTACCGCCATAATTTTTTTCCCAAACCTTAGCCCCTTGAGCATTCAGCTTAAACAGTTTACCATCCTGGCCTCCATTTGAGCTATTCTCACCGTATCCACAGCAAGTATAACCGCCATCGCAATTCTGAACAACATCTGTAGCCACTTCAGATAATGACCGGGAATATATTTTCTCAAAGTTGAACTCATTTAAAACCGAGTAAGGCGCCTGAAACGAAGTCGTCTCCTCATAATTAAAACGTCCGCCTTGTTTAATCACTTCGCAGGGAGTTTCGAGGATATAGTACCCGGTATCGTATCTGCAGCAGATACCATCGCCATATTCATCTTCAATCACAAACTCAAGATCACTGCCGCCCGGCACACAAATTTTTTCATAATAAACAATATTCGTATCATACGGACCGCCGGATTTATAAACAGGCAATCCATCTTTTCCTGTAAGTTTCCAGGTTGTTTCACCGACATACCTGTCAGGCAGAATTGTAAGATCAATCTGTACTTCAGTACTCGAACAGCGGTCGGATTTAATAACGCAGGACCCGCTCTGATTATGAGGCGGATTGCTTGCCGAATATTCGTCACCCGAAATAGTGTAGCTGACATACTGGTTACCTGCCACAGACAAAGCAATAGTAACATTCACAATAATAGCATAAACAGTAGTATCGGAAGACGATGCATAAATGTCTCCATAACCATCATTATTATTTACACCCCATGAAACAGTGCGGCCAACAAACGGGTTCAGCGCAGCGGTACTCAATATGGAAGTGGCCGAATTGATTGTAAATCCAACCGGGAATGTCATCTCAAAATAATCGGCATACTCATAATCAAGCGACGAGAGGTCGAGCCGGAACTCAATATCCATTGTGGTATCAGCCGAGTATAATGTCTGACAGGATAATGTGCCGTAAAGCGCTTTAAGTTGTTTGGTGGTTGATTTTGTTTTTAGCTGTGCTAAGCCGACCATCGGAAGAATGATCAACAAAAGAATAGATATTTTTTTCATAGGATAAAATTAAATTGTCATTAAAGATAAAAAAAAACAAGAACAAAAAAAAACAGTTCCGAATAAAAGACCGGTAATCATCGCTCACCATATAGCGCTTTATTAAAAAAATCGAGATAAATATTTTGCATCTCAATCGTTTTAAATTCTCTTCCGCCATGCCGCGCATGATTCAGCAGTATGAATTCAGATGGTACATTATTATTTTTTAATGCCTGATTCAGGATTATGCTGTTACGAGGAGAGACCAGGCAATCAAACGAGCCATGAACAATGAGAAACGGAGGATCGTCGGATGTGATGTAAGTAATAGGATTGGCTTTTTTAACCAAGCCGGGACAATCCGTAATCAAACAACCTAACAATTTTGTTTCCGGTGAATTGATATGATTATGCGCTAAAGGATGAGTGCATGAGTCGGGCGGTACCAAAGGCACTCCGATATCCATCTGACTAAAGTCCGTTGGGCCAAACAAATCGAGAACAGCATACACTCTGCTGCTGCTGGTTGAATTGCCCATGCTTAATTTTTCCAAATCCTTTATGCCGGCCGATGTCCCTACTAATGCCGCAAGATGACCGCCGGCAGAAGGGCCTGCCACGGCAATCCGTGATGAATCAATGTTGAACCGTGTCGAATTGGCTTTAATAAAACGGATGGCTGTCTTACAGTCGTAAACACAGGCCGGAAAGATACTGTCGGAGCTTAACCTGTAATTTATAGAAACCAGCGCGTAGCCGTTTTCGAGTAACCGTTTAAGATGATCAATGACCCCACCATCTTCGGCTTTATGCCCTTTACCCCATCCGCCGCCATGAATCCAGATAATACAGGGTGCCGGCTTGTTTTGCTGCACGGGTAAATAAATATCCAGTAAGTGTTTTGTTAATGTATCATCACAATAATGAACATCTTTTATTACAGATAATTCTGTTTGTGAAAATAAATCAGTAAAAGCAATAAACAGGAAAATCATCAGAAAAAAAAGACGTTGTTTCATTGTTTCAATCTTTAATAATTAACGTTATGGCTATACTAAGATTAAAGAGAAATCTGTGACGCCAAAGTTAGAACTTTAGATTAAGATCAACTACTCCGGCAGAAAATTTTCATTAATTCGTTATATGATCATAATAATCCGGCTTACCGCATTAATGCAAAATCGCGAATAAAATTCAAATGATAGAGGCAACCTGCACGACGGAAGGCAAACAGATTAATCAGGGGTAAACATTAACCTCAAACTGCAGATCAATGGCAAACCTCCGGTTAACCGACTGTTTAATCTCGTTAGCCAGCGCGAGGATATCATTAGCCGTTGCAGTACCATAATTAACCAGCACAAGCGGTTGGCCGGGATATACTCCGGTATCGTTGCGTCTGAATCCTTTCCATCCACATTGTTCGATGAGCCATGCAGCGGCTACTTTCTTCAATCCGGGTTTAAAATCATAAACCGGAATAGTGTTATATTGCCGGCATAGCGAAAAAGCCAATTCATCGCTGATTACCGGATTCTTAAAAAAGCTGCCGGCATTACCAATTATTGCCGGATCGGGCAAACGGCTGCGGCGTATAGCCATCACTGCCTGTCGAACCGAATGAATTGTTATTTCGGGATATTTTTCCAGTTCCTTTTCTACCTGTCCGTAATCCGTGACAAGAGCATGGTGGCCGGTGTACAGCTTATAAATAACAGCAGTAATGATGACCGAATTTTTCAATTCATTTTTAAAAATGCTGTCGCGATAACCAAAACGACATTCCGTATTCGTAAGCGTAATCATTTCGTGCGAACGAATATCAATGGCTTCGACAGAATGGATAAAATCGTTCACTTCAACGCCATAAGCGCCAATATTTTGAACAGGTGAAGCGCCGCAACTGCCGGGGATCAGCGACAAATTTTCAAGCCCTCCCCAACCCTTGCTCACCGTGTATTCGACGAAATGATCCCAATTTTCGCCGGCGCCGGCTTTTACCAATACATAACGATCATTTTCTTCCAGCACTTCTAAGCCGCTGATAGCCGGTCGCAGCACTAATCCATCCACATCACTTGTAAATAAAATATTACTTGCTTCACCAATAATCAGCAGACCATCATCCGGCTTAATCATCTTCAAACAACCGGTAAGTTCTGCCACTGTCCTGACCATAGCAAAGCGAGCGGCACAAACGTCCATGCCGAATGTATTGAACGGTTTCAGAGAGATATTTTGCTGAATCAGAATCATACTATTTTCACAAAAGTAAATATTGAAGCGGTATTTTTACCTATTTTCGTAAAATATAATCATCAGCAGTAATCCCGGCAATGAAAGTTATACTGGCAGTAACAAACGATATAGCGACGGACAGGCGGGTACAACGTATCGGAAGCACACTCCTTCGCCAGGGCGCCGATGTAGTGATTGTTGGACGGAAGCGGAAGGATTCGCTTTCGATATCACATCTTCCCTTCAAACATAAGCGGATACGCCTGCTGTTTAACCGCGGGGCTTTATTTTATGCCGAGTACAATATCCGTCTATTTATATGGCTTTGCATTCAACCGGCAGATATTATCACAGCCAATGATCTCGACACCCTGCCTGCCGTTTACCTTTGCTGCAAACTTAAGAAGATAACAGCGGTTTACGACAGCCACGAGCATTTCACAGAAGTGCCGGAGCTCATCAACCGGCGACTGATAAAGAAAATCTGGGCATGGATCGAAAGCGCAATCGTTCCACATATCCACTTTGCTTCAACCGTAAGCGAACCCATCGCGCAGGATTTGCAGCAGAGATACCATCGGTCATTTACAGTGATCCGTAACCTGCCCGAGAAAAAAATTACTGAGAATCATTTTCCTTTATCATTCACGTTTCCCGATAAACCTGTTATTATTTACCAGGGATCAGTAAACATTGACCGCGGGCTGGAGGAGATGATTGAGGCCATGAAACACATCACATCAGCCATACTGATCATTGCCGGCGACGGAGATATACAACATCAACTGCGCATCAGGGTAAAATCGCTGCAACTCAATAACCGTGTATACTTTACCGGCCGGCTGCAACCGGATCAGTTGCTTGCTCTGACACAGAAGGCAGCCATTGGCATATCCCTTGAAAAAGACCGGGGGCTGAATTACCGCTATGCTCTACCCAATAAACTGTTTGATTATATTATGTCGGGAGTCCCTGTATTAGTGTCGGCTCTTCCGGAAATGAAAAAAATTGTTCAGCAATACAATATCGGCGTACTGATAGACGAGGTAACTCCGGAGGCCATTTCACAAGCCATTCACGGCATGTTAGAGAATACTGAGCTATATAAGATATGGAAACAAAATCTGAAAATCGCCGCAGACCAATTATGCTGGGAAAACGAAGAAGGACTGGTGATTAAATTATATCAAAGGGCAGGATTAAAATAGCGTAATGCTTAAACACATTCAACATAATGAAATAGACAAGCAGAAGTGGGATGCTGCTATCGGCCGGTCCGGTTATCCGGTGGTGTATGGATGCTCATGGTTTCTTGACCGGGTGAGTCCCGGATGGCAGGCAATTATTGAAGACGACTACAGCGCTGTGATGCCACTCACAGTAAAACAGAAACGCGGATTCAGCTACATTGCCAGACCCCCGTTTTGCCAGCAATTAGGTGTTTTTTCATCAGAACGGCCGGCTTCATACCTTGCTTTTATTGAAGCCATACCATCCGATTTCCGGATCATTGATATCTCGTTTAATAAAACCAATGCCGAAGTTTTTGCGCACCGTCATTCATCCCGGCGAATCAACTATGAACTGATGCTGAATAAGCCGTACGAAGAATTATACAATACCTATTCGGCTTACACCAGGCGGAAATTACGTGTAGCGATGCGTCATAAACTCCGGATCACGAAAGAAGTGAGACCTGACGATTTGCTTCGTCTCTTCCGCGAGAATAAGGGCAAAGAATTAAACAACCTGGATGATGCGGGATACACGCTTATTCAAAAAATTATGAATTATGCATTGGAAAACGGAATAGCTGAATTTTACGGGGCGTTAACCGGTACAGGTCAGTTATGCGCAGCCGGATTTTTTATTCATGCTTACGGACGATACATCTATCTTTTTTCCGGAACAAATAGTGAAGGTCGGACGACTGCCGGCAATTTTTTATTCATTGACCGTTTTATTCATAATCATTCGGGCGAGTCCTCAATTCTGGATTTTGAGGGTTCGATTATCCCATCGCTGGCGATTTTTTATGAAGGTTTCGGATCAACAGCCATCCCCTACCCTCATTTGCGAATCAACCGGCTGCCCTGGTATTTCCGTTGGCTGATGCATCGCTAATCAACAGGAATCACTATTTTTACAAAAAAAAATATGGGAAACAAAAAAATAGCCATTATCGGCGCAGGCAACATGGGCGCGGCCCTTGCTCGTGGGCTGAAACGTTCGGGATACTGTCCGGCATCCTCTATCTGTCTTTCAGATACGGATAAAAAAAAACTAACTGCGCTTAAACGGGAGCAGTTCACTGTTACATCTGATAACAATAAATGCATTGAAAATGCACGATATGTATTTATTGTTGTCAAGCCCTATTTGGCCGAAGATATATTGAAAGAGATCACCACAGTACTTAATCCGAACAAACAAATACTGATCTCGATTGCTGCCGGCATCGGTTCGAAAATGATCCGTGAAATTACCGGGAAGAAGATTCCTCTGTTTCTTGCCATGCCCAACACAGCCATCACGGTAAACCAAAGCGCCACATGCCTTTCGACGACCAATGGCAGTAAAATGCAGATTACCGAAGTAACCCGTTTGTTTGATCACATGGGATTGACAGTACTCATTGACGAGACACAGATGGGAGCAGCAACAGTGATTGGCTCATGCGCAACCGCCTTTGCCATGCGCTTTATGCGCGCAGCCATGACAGCAGGAATAGAAATTGGCTTTAAGCCGGATACAGCGAAGCATATCACAGCACAAGTGATGCGCGGCGCTGCAGACCTGATACTGATTAACCGGTCGAATCCCGAAGATGAGATTG
The DNA here is from genome assembly GCA_964601385.1 of uncultured Bacteroidales bacterium. GTDB lineage: Bacteria > Bacteroidota > Bacteroidia > Bacteroidales > JBBRXJ01 > CAZRNJ01. Next base: position 22,149 of record CAZRNJ010000012.1, read on the forward strand.
ATAAAGTAAGCACACCCGGCGGCATAACAATAACGGGCTTAAACGAGATGGAGCATAATGGATTCAGCTCAGCTATTATAAAAGGGATGAGTAAGGCCTATGCAAACGTTGGCGTTCATAAAAATAAAAAACAATAATATAATTCCATTTAATGTAATGAAAAGCTTGCATAGCGTTTAATAAACAAATACAGATTTTACAAAAAACAACAATGTATAGAATAAAAAATATAAAAGAGAAAAATTTATTCTATGTTGAAATTCTTGAAAAAATCAACCATCAGCAAATTATTGAGTTTTTAGAAATGATAACTGAGAATGGAATTGATAAAAAACTCTATTTAATTACTGATTACAGAAATGCAACAATTGATGAAACAAGTACTGACCCAATTAAAAAAATTGGAATATTTGTAAATAAAAAAATGAAAAACAAATTTGAACATATCCGAATGGGCTAATTTATCAATACATCATTTACCAACAACAGGAGCGATATTGTTATATGATATAATTAAAGGTGAAGGGATTGAATATGCTCCTTTTACTACTATTGAAAGAGCATTTGACTGGATTGGATTATCACAGAATGATATACAAAATTTAATGATAATAAAATAAAAATTATTACCTGTACATAATAAAGTGTAAATAGCAAGAGAATTTAAGTTGTATACAAAGACAGAAGTGCACTTAAACTTTTCGTGTAACATGAAAGAAAATGACCGGTACTATCCAATGCTTCATACACGTTATCGTCACTAACCACAAAAAAACAATAAACATGAAAATATTTTTATTGTTTACTATTTATATAATGATTTCCATTACTGTTTACCCTCAAGATAATATTTTGAAAACAAACAGATGGAATAAATGGAAGACAGACACAACAGTAACACAAGAAGGTAAAATAAATATTACAAAAAAAAGAATAAAATACACTTCAAATAATTGTTTAATCACCGAAGAAATTATTCTTTTCCACGACGAATGCTATAATATTATCAGAAAAATAAAGATCAGATCTGACTGCAGACGTAATATTGGCGAGGGAAGAATTCTATATGAAAAAAAATACAGGAGCAAATGTGCTAAAAACAGCTAATATTAATCAAAACAAAAAAAGGGGAAAATTAAATATTCAATGTATCTACGGTTTTTCATCCGCTTTATATAGTGTTAACGTCTTATTGCTTCTATTTTCAGGGAAGCTTTCATTGATTTGATAATTTGAAATAAATTAATTACCTTTGACGTTAGTAATGTATAATGATAGTATGATTGTTTCATTTGGATCAAAGGATACTGAAAAAATTTGGAATGGAGAACGTGTTAAAAAGATACCGATTGAAATACAGCAAATTGGACGGAGAAAATTAAGAATGATAAACAACTCTCAAAACCGGACAGATTTGAGAATACCTCCTTCCAACAGATTAGAGAAGTTGCACTCCGGTTTTTACAGTATCAGGATAAATGACCAATGGAGAATTATATTTCGGTGGATTGATAATAATGCTCACGATATTGAGATAATGGATTATCATTAAAAAGGAGGATAAAAAATGAATAGATTAGCAAACATACACCCGGGAGAGATTTTACTTGAGGAGTTTTTACATCCTCTTGAGATAACTGCATACAGATTATCAAAAAACACAGATATTCCTCAAACTCGAATTTCACAGATAATTAAAGGGAAACGCCGAATTACTGCCGACACAGCGCTAAGATTTAGTTCATATTTCGGTAATTCAGCAAAATTTTGGCTTGGACTACAGGATGATTATGACATTGAAGAGGCAAAAGAGGATAAAGAAGACCTATTGATAAAAATAAGGAAAAACGCACCACAACACGCAATATAGCAAATAGCGTGTATACGCCGCCTAATGGAAAAAACGCTCAAATTGACCACCCTCTCGCCGGAGCAAATTGACCACCCCT
>CAZRNJ010000013.1:0-22999 GCA_964601385.1 uncultured Bacteroidales bacterium
GCAAATTCCCTCATTACCATAAAAGCTCCATTTATTTTTTTAATGGAGCTTTTTTATTTCATTAATTCTGATTTAACCCTGATCTTTCAGTTGATTAATCTCATCTGAAAAATCAGGTTTAAATGTCTGGTAATTCTACATTTACGCAACATGATATATTCCGGGTTTTGTCTGCAGATACGTAATTAATAGCAATACTAAACGGCAAATCATTGCACTTTTTTTGTGTAAATAACCATTATAATTTCTTTTTGGTAGTAGAAAAAAACAGGATAAAAAACCATGAATTGTTATTTTTTTCACAATTATATTTGTAGTGTAAATTATTAATTAATAACTAAACAAAAACCAGCTTATGGCAACAAGAAAGATTTTAATTGTGGATGACGACATTGATGTAATCACTGTGTTATCTGCCATTCTTACGAGGGAAAAATATGAAGTAGTAACTGCGGGTAACAAGGCCGAAGGGCTTGAGGTTGCACGACGCGAAAAACCCGATCTGGCCATTCTTGATGTAATGATGACCACCCGGCATGAGGGCTTCGAACTGGCATCCGAATTCAGCAAGGATGCGCAACTGAAGAAAATACCCATATTAATGCAGACCAGCATTGATGTGTTGGTTACCACCAAGGCCAGCGTGCAGGAGATGGCCCGTGAATATCGCAAAGATCCCAATTACAAGGAGCTACAGGTGATTTTGCTGAAAGATATGCATACCGACACAGCCGGTATTGACTATCTTGATGATAACGGTAGTAATATTTGGGTGCCGGTGAGTGGATTTGTTCGTAAGCCTGTTGATGCAAAAAAACTTCTGCCTGAATTGAAACGATTGCTGGGCGAATAAGAAAAAAATTATTGATCATTTATATTTTATGTTATATGAGTGAAGTGTTGGATGAAATATTAACACAATATCAGGGAGCAGGACGCGATCAGCTTCTTCCTATTCTGCAGGAGGTGCAGGAACGCTTTGGTTACCTGAGTCAGGATTCGATCAGTCAGGTAGGACAAATGCTTAATTTGCCGGCCAGCAAGGTATATGGTGTGGCAACCTTTTACAACCAGTTTAAGTTTAATAAGCCGGGTGTCTACAACATCATGGTGTGCAGAGGTACTGCCTGTCATGTCCTTGGATCGGCTACAGTGCTTGAACATCTCGAAAAATTGCTGAAAATTAAGGCCGGTGAAACAACGCGCGATGGGCTCTTCAGCATTGAGGTGGTGGCCTGTATCGGCGCTTGCGGACTGGCACCCGTGATTGCCGTTAATGGTGAGTTTCATGCAAAGGTTACTCCTTCGTCGCTTCAGTCAATTATTGATGAATACCGCAGCAGGCCGGTTGAAATGAAAAAAACGTATTAGCAGGAATTTGAATATGACTACAAAAGAAACATTAATTGATGGTTTATTAACCGGGCAGTTTGGAGCAGTATCAGAAACCCGTTCGGTGGTAACACGTTTGACATCAGATGTGCCGGTAATCTATATTGGTGCAGGGACTTGCGGCCTGGGAGCAGGAGCAGCAAAAACCGAGCAGGCCATTCGCCGTTTCCTTGAAGCAAAACAATTGAAAGCCGTGATACTGCATGTCGGTTGTATTGGTTATTGTGCTGTAGAACCTATTGTTGACTTTAAATTTCCTGCCATGCAGCGGCTCTCATATTCGCGTGTTACCGCCGGTAAAACAGATGCACTCCTCGAACAGCTTTTCGCTGGCACAGTAAGCAGGGATGGGTTAATGGGTCAATATAATGATGACGGACAGAAATTATGGCCAGGGGTGCCTTTGCTTAGTGAGCACCCTTTCTTTGTCAATCAGAAACGACTGGTGCTTGAGAACTGCGGTATTATTGATCCGGTTAGCATTGAGGAATATATTGTTCGAGGTGGCTATAAACCTTATCTTGATACCATCCGGAAATATACACCCGAAGAGGTATGCGAGATTATTGAGAAAAGCGGATTACGGGGCAGGGGAGGCGCTGGTTTTCTTACCGGTATGAAGTGCCGGCTGACCTTGCGGACACAGAGCGATGTCAAATACCTGATTTGTAATGCCGATGAAGGAGATCCCGGCGCATTTATGGATAGGGCTGTGATTGAAGGCGATCCGCACCGGCTCATTGAAGGGATGTGCATTGTCAGCTATGCGATTGGAGCAAAACATGCGTATATCTATATCCGCGCCGAGTATCCTTTAGCAATTGAACGGTTGATGAAGGCACTTAATCAGGCCAAAGAATACGGATTGTTAGGAAAGAATATTTACGGAACAAATGTTGATCTGGAAATAAAAATTAAAAAAGGCGCCGGCGCTTTTGTTTGTGGCGAAGAGACAGCGCTGATGTTCAGTATCGAGGGTCGGCGCGGAATGCCCAGGCCGCGGCCCCCTTATCCTTCGGTACGCGGCGTATTTGGTAAGCCAACAAGTATTAATAATGTGGAGACATTGGCCAATGTGCCGGGTATCCTGCGTAATGGGGCTCAATGGTTTGCATCAATGGGTACTGAATACAGCAAGGGAACAAAGGTGTTTGCCCTGTCGGGTAAGATAAAAAATACAGGGTTAGTGGAGATTCCCATGGGTACTACTCTGAGATCTATTATTTATGATATTGGCGGTGGTATTATTAATGACCGTAGTTTTAAGGCAGTGCAGATTGGTGGTCCGTCCGGCGGTTGTATCACACAGCAGAACATTGATATTTCCATTGACTATGAGTCGTTACTTAAGGTCGGCGCTATGATGGGTTCGGGCGGGCTTGTGGTGATGGATGAGGATACCTGCATGGTGGATATCGCCAAGTTTTTTATGGATTTTATTCAACGCGAAAGTTGTGGTAAATGTATCCCGTGCAGGGAAGGGACCAAGCGTATGCTTGAGATTCTTAATAGTATAACTTCAAAGCCGGGTAATAATCCTAATGCGGCTTTGTTGCGTATGAAAGCTATTACTCAGTTAGAGAAGCTGGCATCGGTGATTGGTGATACATCATTGTGCGGTCTCGGCCATTCGGCGCCTAATCCGGTGTTGAGTACCCTTGCCTGGTTCCGTGACGAATATGAGGAACACGTGTATGAGCGCAAATGCAGAGCGAAACAATGTGCCGAATTGCGGACATTTACTATTGAAAGCACAAAATGCACCGGGTGTACGGCCTGTGCAAAGAAATGTCCGGTGGATGCTATTACCGGCGACCGCAAAGCGCCGCATATTATTGACCAGAATAAATGCATCAGTTGCGGCAGTTGCCTTGAGACATGCAAATTTGAAGCAGTGATCATCAGTTAAACAGTTATATAGAAAATGTATGGAGATGACGATTGAAGTAAACGGAGCTAAAGTAAATGCCAGAGAAGGCGATAGTATCCTTGATACATTACGTAACAATGGAATTACCGTGCCGACTTTATGCCACATGAAAGATATGTTCCCATCGGGCGCTTGCCGGCTTTGTGTTGTTGAGGTGGAAGGGCGTCGTAAACTGGTTACCTCATGCTCCGAGCCCGTGATGAAGGATATGAAGATTCATACTCATACGCCAAGGGTTATTGAGGCGCGTAAAACGATTATTGAATTATTATTATCCAATCATCCCGACGATTGTTTGTACTGTGAGCGTAATGGTACTTGTGAATTACAACATTTGTCGGCCAACCTGAATGTGCGGGAGCGGAAAATAGCCGGACACAGAAATGATTATAAGATGGATATCAGCAGCGCCAGTATTATGCGTGATCCGGCGAAATGTATTCTTTGCGGCCGTTGTGTCAGGGTATGCGAGGAAGTGGAAGGGGTTTCGGCTATTGATTTTGTGAATCGCGGCAGCAAAACCATTATTGCTCCTGCATTCAAAGGCGCCATGAACACGTCGAGTTGCGTGAACTGCGGTCAATGTATTATGGTGTGCCCAACCGGTGCTCTTACCGAAAAAAGTTATCTTGACGAATTATGCGCTGTCCTGACTGATAAATCGAAATATAAAGTAATTCAGTATGCTCCTTCTATCACGGTGTCTATTGCCGAAGAGTTCGGATTGATGCCTGGCCTCGATTTGAACGGCTTACTTAATGCAGCTCTTCGCCGCATGGGATTTAATGCAGTATTTGATACTTCTTTTTCTGCCGATCTGACTATTATGGAAGAGAGCGCAGAATTGATCTACCGGATAAAGAATAATGGCGTGTTACCGATGATTACCAGTTGCTGTCCGGCATGGGTAAAATATGCCGAGCAGTTTTATCCGGAGTTTTTGCCGAATGTGTCAACATGCAAGTCGCCCCAGCAGATGATGGGTGCTGTAGTGAAAAGCTATTTTGCCCGTGAGTCGGGAATTAATCCTGCTAATATTTATTCAGTATCTATTATGCCTTGCACAGCCAAAAAATTTGAACATAAGCGTGAAGAGCAGATTAATAAAGGGATGGCCGATGTTGATGTGGCAATCACGACACGTGAGCTGGTGCGACTGATTAAGATGTTTGGCATCAACCTGATTGAGTTACAGCCCGAGTTGGCCGATTCCCCGTTAGGTACACGGTCAACAGCAGGTAAAATTTTTGGCGCATCGGGCGGTGTGATGGAGGCAGCCATACGTACTGCTTATTTTAAGCTCACCGGCAAAGAGCTGATACAGTTTAAGATTGCCGAAGTACGCGGCTTCCAGGGCCGTAAAGAAGCGAAGATCGAAATCGGAACAAAAACAATTGGAGTGGTCGTGGTTAGTGGTTTATTGAATGCGCATAAACTACTCGAAGAAATTAAAAATGGACGAAGCGATATTCATTTTATTGAAGTGATGGCTTGCCCCGGCGGATGTATCAATGGTGGTGGTCAGCCCATTGGTATGGATGAACAAAATGTACGCAGCCGCATGCTCTCTCTGTATAAGATAGATGAAAATGAAACGATAAAAGTGTCGCATAAAAATCCATATATCATTGAGTTATATGAGAAGTTTTTAGGAGAGCCACTCGGGCATAAAAGTCATGAGCTGCTGCATACAACATATCAAAAACGAGATGTAATTAAATAGAGAGATGACAGCCGAAGCGACAGATAATAGCAAGGCCAGACAACTGGTGTATACGGTTAAAGACCGTTGCCGGGTATGCTATACCTGTGTGCGCGAATGTCCGGTAAAAGCGATTCGTATTGTGAACGGACAGGCGCAGATTATCCCCGAGCGCTGTATCGCCTGCGGAAACTGCACCCGCGTTTGTAGTCAGGGCGCCAAAGCATATTTAAGGGCTGTTGATGAGGTGGCTGCAATGCTTGATACAGACAGGGCTGTGGCCTGTTGCCTTGCGCCCAGTTTCCCTGCTGAATTTCAGGAGATCATGGATTCGCGTATTCTCGTGGGAATGCTCCGCCAGTTGGGCTTCCGGTATGTGGTTGAAGTGGCCTTTGGCGCCGATCTGGTGGCTGCCGAATATAAAAAATTACTAAATGGTAAACAGAGTAAACATTATATTAATAGCGATTGTCCGGCCATCGTTAATTATGTCAGATATTATTTCCCCAAACTGATTGATTCTTTGGTTCCTGTTGTCTCGCCAATGATTGCTACTGCCCGTGTAATCAGGAAACAGTATGGGAATGACATCAGGATTGTTTTTGTCGGCCCTTGTATTGCAAAAAAGAATGAGGTGGGAGAGGTGGATCAAGTACTTACATTTGTTGAATTGCGTGAACTGTTAACCCGCAAAAAAATCAAACCGGCCAAAGTAACTCCATCTGGTTTCGATCCGCCCATTGGTGGTAAAGGAGCTTTATTTCCTATCAGTCGTGGTTTTTTCCGCAACATTGATATTGATGGAATAGAAAAGGAAGATAAGATTATTGTTGCCGAAGGGCAGGAGGACTTTAAGGAGCTAATCAGTGAATTTGATAAGGGTTTACTCGGCTCATCACACCTTGAATTGTTATGCTGCCGGGGATGTATCATGGGGCCCGGTATGTCGCCTAATGGATTACGATATGCCCGGCGCGCAAATATTAATGACTATAATCGTCGTAAGATGCGTAATTTTGATACGCAGGAATGGAAAGAAAATTTGCAGGCGCTCAGCGATCTTGATTTAAGGCAAAAATTTCAAAAGGCCGAAAAGATGATTAATATGCCTAATGAAGATCAGATTAAACAGGTCCTTCATTCAATGAATAAATATTCCGATGATGATTATCTGAACTGCGGGGCCTGTGGCTATTCTACTTGCCGTGAGCATGCCGTGGCTATTGTTCAGGGGTTGGCCGAAAATGAAATGTGCCTTCCCTATACGATAGATATGTTGCATAATTCTATCAACGATCTGAATCATTCAAACCGTGAACTGGCCGATGCAAAAGAAGCGCTTAAGCAAACCGAGAAACTCGCGAGTATGGGACAATTATCAGCCGGAATCGCTCATGAATTGAATAATCCGCTTGGTGTTATTACTATGTACAGCAACCTGTTGCTCGATGAACTGGCCGATGATAATCCTTCACGAAAAGATATCGAACTGATTGTTGAACAGGCCGAACGATGCCGTAAGATTGTTGGCGGACTGCTAAACTTCGCGCGTAAAAATCAGGTACGGTTGGTTGAAACAAATATTGAGAAATTTACTCAGCGAAGCATCGAATCTGTTATTAAGCCAGAAACGGTAAGTATTATTTTTAATTCGTACATGAAAAATCAGTATGCAATGATTGATACCGACCAGATGATGCAGGTGCTGACCAATCTTGAAAAGAATGCTGTTGAGGCCATGCCTGATGGAGGAACGCTCACCGTTGAACTATCTGACACGGCCGATGAGATTACCATCAAGGTGAAAGATACCGGTATTGGTATCCCCGAAGAAAATATGGATAAGATGTTCACTCCTTTCTTCACTACTAAAGAGCGCGGAAAAGGCACCGGGCTTGGACTTTCACTGGTTTATGGTATCGTGAAGATGCATCGCGGAAAAATAGCTATTACTTCAAACACATCCGATAATCAAGGCCAGAAAGGAACAGAGATAACAATAACTTTACCACGTAATATTTCAAACTGATATGAAGAGTGATAATGTAAATACAACTGGGAAAACAATCCTTATCGTTGATGATGATATGGATTATTTATTTCAACTGAAAACTATGGTTGAACAAATGGGCTTTGATGTTGTAACTGCCGAGAATCAGGCTGGTGGCGAACAGCAGATGGAACATATAAAACCTGATCTTGCCATCTTTGATCTGATGATGGAAAATGATGACAGCGGGTTTATTCTGAGTTATAAAATGAAAAAAAAATATCCTGAAGTGCCTGTAATGATTGCTACGGCAGTGACTGCTCACACAGGGATTACTTTTGATACAGCTACGGCCGGCGAGCGTAACTGGATTAAAGCAGATGTTTTTATTGCGAAAGGGATACGAGCCGATCAGTTACATCGTGAAATAAACCGCTTATTAAAAATTTAAACGTATGGGTGTACTTAAGGTTTTAGTGGTTGATGATGAGCCGGGGATCCGTTCCGGAATAACGCGTATCGTGAAGAACTTTACCGTGGGGTTTCCTTTTATGGACGAGGATTTCTCGTTTGAAGTGTTTGAGGCGCAAAGCGGCGAAGAAGCGCTTGATCTGATTGATAAAACAGAGTTTGATATTTTGCTGCTCGATAATAAACTTCCGGGAATTGATGGTATTGAAGTGCTTGAGCATATCAATACTCTTCAGAAAAATATTCAGGTTATGATGATCACTTCGTATGCTTCACTCGATCTTGCAGTAAAGGCAACCCAGAATGGAGCATATAATTTTGTTCCGAAACCCTTTACTCCGCAAGAGCTGAAGCAGGCCATGGAAAGTATTTCAAAGCATTTGTTTCTGCGCCGCATGACACAGCAGATGAATGAGGAAGGCCGGAAAACAAAGTTCCAGTTTCTTTCGGTCCTTTCGCATGAATTAAAATCACCTATTAATGCTATCGAAGGTTACCTTAAGATGATGCAGGAAAAACAAGTAGGAGATAATTTGGATGATTATGCGCAAATGATTGACCGTTCCATCGAACGGCTGAAAGGGATGCGTGGATTAATCAACGATCTGCTTGATCTAACGAGAATCGAATCCGGCGCTAAAGTGCGGAATATTAAAAATATTGACCTTGGCGAAATGGCTGCCAAAGCCATTGATAATATTGATGCCTATGCCCTGCAGCGGAAAGTAAAGGTATTCCGTGATTTTACTGCTGATGTATTCATCAAGGCCGATATGGATGAGGTCGAAATTATTTTGAACAACCTGTTGTCGAATGCCGTTAAATATAATAAGGACGGCGGAGAGATTAATGTGGTAATCAGAAAAGAGAATGGAAATGTTATTCTTGTTGTTGAAGATTCAGGTATTGGTATGACAAAAGAAGAGAGCTCTCAGCTTTTTCGTGATTTTGTGCGAATTAAAAATACTAAAACAAAAAACATTACAGGCAGCGGGCTGGGATTATCTATTGTAAAGAAATTAGTGAACGAATATAATGGTGAAATCACGGTTGATAGTGAGCCGGATCGTGGAACCCGTTTCACTGTTGTTATTCCTGATAAATAGAAAGATGAAATTTAGTCCTGAAAAATATAAAATTGCAGATAAATCCGGACAGCCGTTTATTGATACGGCTGAATTGTGGGACTTGCTTAAACGTCGTGCGCCTGATAAGGAAGAGTTGCGCGATATTCTTGCTCATTCGTTAGCAAAAAAACGGTTGACATTACAGCAGGTAGCGGCATTACTGTCAGTCACACAACCGGAATTTATTGACGAAATTAAAGCAACAGCCAGTGAACTGAAACAGAAAGTATATGGTAATCGTATAGTGCTGTTTGCTCCTCTTTATATTGGAAATAAATGTATTAATAATTGCCGTTACTGCGGGTTCAGGGCATCGAATATAAATGCAGTACGTCGCACGCTCACACAGGATGAGATCATCCGCAGTGTTGAGCAGCTTGAAGACGATGGTCATAAGCGTCTTATCCTTGTGTTTGGCGAGCATACAGATTATTCTGCCGGTTTTATTGCAGCTACCGTGCGTAAGGTTTACTCTATTCGCAAAGGACAGGGAGAGATTCGCAGAGTCAATATCAATGCAGCACCTCTCACGGTTGACGGGTTTAAAAAGGTAAAGGAAGCCGGCATTGGCACTTATCAGATTTTTCAGGAATCATACCATACTGGCGCTTACAGTCATTATCACTTCGAAGGTCGTAAAGCTGATTTTGATTACCGGCTTACATCTCTCGATCGCGCAATGGAGGCAGGTCTTGACGATGTGGGAATTGGTGTACTATTTGGTTTATACGACTGGCGTTACGAAGTATTGGGATTGGTACGTCATACGAATCATTTAGAAGCATGCTTTAATGTGGGGCCTCATACCATTTCTTTTCCGCGAATCCAGAATGCGGCTGATTTCATTGCCGACTCGCGTTATAAGATGCAGGATGATGATTTTGTCCGTATGGTGGCTATTTTGCGGCTTGCTGTTCCTTATACCGGTATGATTCTTACTGCCCGTGAACCGGGTTATCTGCGTGATGAGGTCATCCGCTACGGCGTATCCCAGATTGATGCCGGAACCCGTATAGAGATCGGCGCTTATGCCGAAAAACCTGCCGGCGACCAGGATCTGAACCGCGAACAGTTTCTGATTAACGATAATCGTTCGCTCAGCGAAATAATGGATGAACTGATTAGCTCCGGCCAGATCCCTTCTTTTTGTACAGCTTGTTACCGGCTGGGACGTACCGGTGAGCATTTTATGGAATTTTCTGTGCCCGGATTCATCAAACAGTTTTGTCAGCCCAATGCTATTCTTACTTTGGCTGAATATCTTGAAGATTATGCGAGCGATGAGATAAAACAAAAAGGATACCGGCTGATTGATGAATTGCTGAAAAACTACGAGGGATCGCTGAAAGAAAAATTGAATAGCCGTTTGCATCTTGTCAAACAAGGTGTCAGGGATATTTATTTTTAGTGATGAATTATGAAAGGAAAGGATAATAAACCGCACATTGGTATTTTTGGACGGCGCAACAATGGAAAAAGTTCGCTCATTAATGCCTTAGCCGCACAGGATGTGGCTATTGTATCGGCCACGCCGGGAACAACCACCGATCCTGTAAAAAAATCAGTTGAGATTTTTGGTGTCGGGCCGGCTATTCTGATTGATACTGCCGGCATTGACGACACGGGGGATCTGGGCAAACTGCGCATAAAGAAAACACTGCAGGTACTCAATCTGATTGATATGGCTGTGCTTGTCGTTGCCGGGAATGAAGCAGGTCCATTTGAGGATGAACTGCTCGCATTGTTTGAACGAAACGATATACCGTTTTTTGTGCTGTATAATAAAAACGATCTGGTGCCGGCAAGTCAAGAATTTATCGGACTGATCAGTGATAAGACCGGAAATGCGCCGGTTCTTTTTTCTTCCGTCACACGCAAGGGCTACGATCAGGTGATCGAAGCAATGCGTCGCACCATCCCCGAGAATGCTTATCTTCGCAGATCTATACTGGGTTCACTCATCGGTAAGGATGATGTTGTGGTGCTGGTTACACCTATTGATAATGAAGCTCCCGAAGGCAGGATGATCCTGCCGCAGGTACAGGCCATTCGTGATATTCTTGATAATCACGCAGTGTCAGTAGTGTTGCGGGAAACAGAGCTTGAGCATTTTCTGCGGTCATCAGCTATAATACCCCGCATGGTAATTACCGACAGCCAGGCCTTTGAACTGATCAATTCTATTGTTCCGTCGCATATTCCGCTTACCGGTTTTAGTGTTATGCTCGCATGGCATAAAGGAGATTTTGAAGCATACCTTAACGGAACACCGGCCATTGCCAGATTAAAGGATGGGGATCGCGTACTGATGCTCGAGTCGTGTACTCATCAGGTCGCCTGTGACGATATCGGCCGGTTTAAACTTCCGCGCTGGATCAGCAGTTATACCGGCAAATCACTTGAATTTGATGTGGTCAGTGGTTTAGACGAGATCAAACGTCCATATACCGATTATGCCCTAGTGGTGCAATGCGGCGCATGCATGATCACCCGGAGACAACTAATCAACCGTATACGGCCATTCGTTGAACGTGGAATACCGGTCACAAATTATGGCATGGCTATTGCGTTCCTGAAAAATATTTTTAACCGCGCCATACAACCATTTGTCTTAAATCCATAATCATCCCTGATGAACACTATTACAGCTATATTGGAAAAGAAGGAATGGAACCATAGCGATCTGGTTGATTTATTAAATGCATCGAAGGACGATGCACGGTTGCTCTTTGACTATGCGGGACAGGTGCGTGATACCCATGTGGGCAATAAAGTATTTATTCGTGGATTAATTGAAGTTGCTAATTATTGTGCAAAGAATTGTTTTTATTGCGGGTTGCGCCACAGCAATGACCAGATATTGCGATATCAGATGGATGACAAAGATGTACTGGATACTGTGCGTTATGCATGGGATCAGGGATTTCATTCGGTGGTTTTTCAAAGCGGCGAAATAACCTCACGTCCCTTTGTCCGTTATATTGACAAGCTGTTGCGTGATACTGCACAGATCACTAATGGACGTATGGCTGTTACACTTAGTTGCGGAGAACAGGATGAGGAGACCTACAAACGTTGGTTTGAGAGTGGCAGCACACGTTATCTGATACGCATTGAAACATCTAACCGAGCATTGTTTAGACGAATTCATCCTGATAATGTAATGCATAATTTCGATCGCCGCATTGAGGCGCTGCATGCTTTACGCCGTACGGGTTATCATACAGGTACCGGTGTAATGATAGGACTCCCGTTTCAAACCATCGAATCGCTGGCCTCCGATATTCTGTTTATGAAAGAAATGGATATTGATATGGTGGGTATGGGGCCTTATCTGGAACAGCGGCAGACCCCTTTATATGCATATCAGTCCTTGCTTCAGCCGCAACCGGAACGGCTTTTCCTTGCACTTAAGATGATTGCTGTTTTACGGATCGTGATGAAAGATATTAATATTGCTGCGGCTACAGCGTTGCAGGTTATTGATCCCGATGGCCGTGAACTGGCCCTCGGATGTGGAGCCAATGTTATTATGCCTGACCTGACACCGGCATGGGCGAAAAGAAATTATTTGTTGTACGACAATAAACCCAATCTATCGCTGGATGCCTCTGAAATTATTAATAAATTTAACGAAAGTGTTATAAAACACGGACTTCAGGTGGCATGGAACGAAAGGGGTGATTCGGTGCATTTTCTGCATCGCACCACCCGTTTTAATTCTGGTTTAACTGAATCTTATTGAACAATAATTTTGCCGCTTAATCGCTGATACTTGCCCGTGAGCGAAAGATGATAGAGTCCTGGCGCAAGGCCAGATATATCTATCGTTATTAATTTGTCAGATGGAACTTCAATTTTATTGTTCATGGTAACGACTCCATTGGCCGATGTAATCTTTACAAGTATTGATCGCTCGTTTACACTGCTCAACGTGATGTATAGCAAATCGTGCGCCGGATTCGGGTAATATGTAAAGATTGTTTCGGGGATGGTTTCCTGTATACCGGTAGATTTGATGTACACCGAGTCCTGACCAATGCACGAATGAATATCACTGACCGTAACCTTATACCAGCCGCTCCGGCGCAAGCTGATACTCGCTGTAGTGGCTCCTGTGCTCCAGATGTAGCCGCTGTACGACTCATTCATTTGCAGAATATACGGATCGGCAGGTGTGACTAATGAATCGTTTACAATGCCTGGGTCTGTCCACGTGATTGGTGGAAGACCATAAAGTGTTACCTGCTTCAGCAGGGTGTCGTTGCTGGTGACAATGTCTGTAGTCATCTTAGCAATCAGTGTATAATTATAATTTCCAGCGCCCGTCATATCATACGTTGAGTCGAAAGTATAGCTGAGCGAGTCGTTATGATACAAAATAGACGGGAGTGTATAATTGCGAACCCTTGCTGTATCAGTATTTACTTTAAAGGAGAAGATAATTGTGTTGGCTATCAGTGGTTGTGTTCCTCTGTTTTTTATCCTGACGGTTACCGGCTGGTTAGGCAGGTAACAGGCGGTGGAAGGTAGCGTTGTGCTGCTTAAACGAATATCGCGGTAAGGTAATGCTACATATACCGTATCAGAATTTGAGCAGCCCAGTGAGTCGGTAACCGTAACCGTGTAGCGGCTGTATGTATGGGTTCCGTTATCGGAGTTTACGGTAAAGTACCGGCCGGTGGAGTTATCCTGCCATCTGTATCCGGCACGGCCTGTTCCTGCATCAAGAATATATTGTGTTACATTGTTGGTTGTTGTATCTTTTCCGAGATTAATCACTGGTAAAGCCCGCACAATAAACGAATAATGTGTTGTATCATTCGTTACCACCGAGTCGCGGCGCAGGGCCGTGTATGCAGTAATGCTGTTGGTGTCAATAATAGCGATGCTCAGCGTATCTCTGAAGGTGGCATACAGCGAGTCGCCGGGCCGGAAGGGCTGCGATAACAGCACGCTGTCGGTGATAGCCGGCCATGCATTGATGCGGTAAACCATAGGGATATAACTGGCTGCGAGCAGCGTGTCGGTTCCGGTATTGCGGATTTTGACGCGCACGCTGTCACTCTTTATTGGGCCGCAATGATCAAGAGGTTTAAGCACCTCAGCCACCAGTACATCCTGATAAACAAGTCGTACCATCGAGGTATCGGCTGATGGACAACCATGAACATCGGTAACCGTGCATGCATAATATCCTGTGCCTTGTGTGTTGACCGGCAGGGTACTGTCGGTTGTACCTCCTGTCCATGTAAAAGTTTTAAAGGTAGTGTCGCCTTTACGGGCATTAAGCAGAAAACGGAAACCAATATGTATTGTGTCGTCCGGTGTCAGATCAAATGCCGGATATCCCCATATTTCACGAAGATCACTGCTGGTGTCGTTGTGTGTTGTATCATCATCAATATATTGTGTGAAAGAGGAGAATGAATATACTTTTTCAGCCGTCATGTTAACGGTGTTTTTAAAGGTATAGGTAAATGTGCTGTCGGGATAGACAGGACCAGCTTTCACAAGGGTGTCTTTCCGGATGGTTCCGCCATCAACCTGATAATAACAGTAGATAGTGTAACCGCGTATGGTGTCTGTGCCAAAATTTTTGATTTTCACAGTTACCGGAACATTCGATCCCAGTTCGCATGCTGATGTTGGTGAAACCATTGCCGATACGCCTACATCGGCAATCAGACGGATAACATCCATAGTGTCGCGTGCTACACAAGTTGTAATCGAGTCGGTTACTGTTACTGAATATTGCCCGCCGTCAGAAACATTGAATATTGAACCGGTTGATGCATCCTGCCATTTATATCTGCAATAAGCAGCAAAGGCATTAAGAACAACCGTGTCGGGATGGACAGTATATTTATCTGCGCCCAGTTCAACAGATGGCTTGCGTACTAAAACCGAGTCGAGTATAGAGTCATTATTATAAGGCGTAGCGCTGTAGATATTGTCGTACTCGAAAGAAGAGGTGAATGACTTAACAAAGTATTTGCCGCTTTGATAAAAATTAAATGTATTCTTCATAGTATAATGCAGTGTGTCGTTCACAGGCACATTGCGGTGTGCAGTGACGGTATCGGTGCGGATGGTGTTATTTACATTTACCGTTACCAAAAATTTATATCCGGCAAACAATGTATCAAAATTATAGTTTTTAATTGCAACGGTTACTTTTTCTGCCGAGCTTAATTCGCATGAGTCAACCGGGTATACCAGCCGCGACACACCGATATCATTAGGTGCGCTATATAGTCGGATATCATCAAATGCAAATCCTTCATTAAACTCAACAGTGTCGCTGATAAAGGCCATGCGGAATTGAACCAGATTTTTACGTCCGACCGGAGCGGGCAGTACTTGTTTTGCAAAATTATAATCGGTTGAAAGGGTACCGCTCCATCCACCGGTCTTCAACGCACGTACATAAGGAAAATTATACCAGGGCCAGTTGAAATTGAAGGTGTGAGTGTCGCAAATCTGCCAGGTGGCTCCGTTGTTGATTGAGTACTGAAGGGCTACGCCATCGGCTGTATCCTGTAACTGACTGAAATAGTTCAGTTCAAAAACAGGATGTTTAATGCCGGTAAAGTCGAAGCAGGGGCCCTGCAGGTATGCCGTATCTTCAATATAGTATACACGGTTTAAGCTGGTTGCCCAGACCTTGGTTCCTGATGCTGCTTTATTCATAACGATTTGATTGGGAGTGCCGTATCCCCAAGGTACTTCGGTATAATGATTGGTGTATGTAGTGCGCCAGAACCCGTTGTTGGTTTCGAAATTATTACTGTAGGGAACGGTATATGTTGGCACAACAAATAGTTTATATTGCAGCGAATCGTTTCCGGGATCTTCGTCACCTGTAAGATAAGTAGTGGCATAAATACTGCCGATAGGATAAAAATAGGGTGATGAGAGGTTAATTGTGCGTTTGAAAGTAAATAGCACAGTATCACCTGAAGGGACAGTTCCGTTAAAGGTATCTCGTATTTCGGTGGTGATAACACTGTTAAATGAGATCATCACAGGTATGCTGCCGGTAATGGCATTGGCCCCGTAATTGGTGATCATGACTTTTATCGAATCGGATGAGGTATGTCCGCATCCATCCGAAGGCGCAATGATTTTAGAGATTCCTGCGTCGCGTGTAATATAGTCGCCGGTGATTACAAAGTCATCAATATTCCATCCGCTGTAGTCGTTCAGGTTGTTTGTTTCGCCTATACAGAAACGGATTTTAACCTGTGGCTTGTTCAGTGCATAGCTGTTGATGTTTATGGTGTCGAGCACCCATTCATAATCGGTAACTGTGTTGTTGTTTGTGTATAAATTATAAGGAAAGGATAATCCATTATTTATTGAGATATCAATACTGGCCTTGTCGAAAAATTCACAGTTCAGATAACGCTGATAGCTAAGCCGGAGGTCTTTATAGTATGAGCAGTTGATGATCGGTGATACGGCCTGATAAGCGCGGTTACTGAGATATCGTTCATAATCACCCTGTCTTGATCCGAGCCGTGTTAGGTCGGTACCGAGTACTTTGGTGCCGCTGTATGCATACTGTGGATCAGGATTACCTGCTGTAGTACCGCCAATGGGTGTGGCGCAATGGATGCATGTGGTGTCAATCTGGAATTCATTGATAAAAGTATCTACTACAGGAAATGTCCATCCGGTAAGTGTCTCAAAATTATCGAAGAAAATGGATTCATAAATTTTTCGCGAACCGGCAGGCGATTGTGCAACCGATGGATAGGTGGATGTGCCGACACGGAAATTGTTGGGTTCAATCATCGCATCAATAATCGTATTATGAATGGTATCGTGTCCCGTCCGGACATCAAAGGTCACCCACAGATAGGACTCACCTGTAGGCAGCGATAACGCAAGATTGTCAAAAACGGCCTTTCCTGTAACAATACTTTGTGATGTGCCTACCTGATTTGAACGGGAGAAATATGGCTGTGTGGTATAAAAAAGTTTTACACCATTATTTTCAACGTATTTGCTGTTATCCGTACAGAGTGATTTGACCACCAATGAGTCAACTAATAGAGTTCCGGTATTGCCTTGTACTGTCATGGCGAGTTGAAGCACGACAGCGTTTTTTGATCCGGAAGGGATAAAATTTGTTGTTGGATGGGTAATGGTAAGATTGGATAATGTTCGCGGTGTGATGGTTGTTTCAAATATTATAACGCTGTCAATACAGACACCATGTCCGCCGCGCGTTGTTGCTTCAAATGCAAAATAGCAACTATCGCTGAACAACGAATCGGCAATCAGTATTTGTCGTTTAGTCCAATCAGGTGTTTCTGAAAGGTATTCGTTTAAACTGATCCATGCCGAATCTGCACCGCGTTTCATATATATCCGTAGTTCATCATTTGGGTAAGGGCTCCACGAGTGCTGGGCATGATAGAATTGGAGAACCGGTTTTACTTTCCCTGTAAGGTCAACCGGTGGTGTCACTAATTTTGTGGCTTCGCGGTTCTGACTAAAAAACCAAAATAAAGCATTGAATGATCCGGAATAGGCCTGTGAAGGAAATCCCGAATGTCCACCATTGTCATAATCCCAGTTCACAATCAGGTCGCCGCCGCCGACCTGGCCTTTGACTTTTATTTCTGTCCAGTCGGTGGGCAATGATCCTGATTCAAAATCTTCAAAAAGTAGTACTTGTTGGGCTTGTAGCAAATAATTTGTTGAAATAATAAGGTAACAGATTGCCAGTAAACGGATTAATTTCATATAGTTTAGTTTTTACAGAGATTATCAAATATAATCAAAAATATTCAAAATTTTGTAATTTTACGCAAATGATAATTATTAGGGTTCAAAGGTATTGATTATTTTTACCTGAAACACCTTAAACAGTAACTAAATGATACAGATTAACGTATAAATGAGTATATTGCAGGGATAAACATGATTAAACAATTAGTTGGATACCTGCTGATAGCTGTAAGCATTACTGTTTCGGCTCAGATTGACCGCGAGTTCTGGTTTGTAGCTCCTGCTGTTACACCCTTTAATAATCTTGCCGGCGGACAACCTGTATATTTTGTTATCACTACTGCCGGAGCTCCAGCCACAGTCACAATTGAACAGCCGGCCAATGCTTCGTTCAATGATACCACATTCAAAATAAACAGCTATTCACTTGTACGTTATGTTATGACATATAGTCAAATAGCTAATGAATATGCATCATTGGGGGGTGTTCCCGGAAAAAATAATAAAGGTTTTCATATTACTTCCGATGCCCCAATAAGTATTGTATATGAATATGGTAATACCAATAATGCTGAGACCTATTCATTGAAAGGTACAAATGGGTTGGGCACTGAATTTTTTACTGTATTTCAAAACCACATGTATAATCAAAACCTAAACTGGGCTATTCAGGCCTATTCGGCTTTTGATATAGTAGCTACCGAACCGGGAGTGACTAATATAACGATTGAGACACCTGTTAATATTTACGGGTATGTTGGTCAGCCGACATTTAATATCAGTTTAAATCAGGGGGAGACATTCACTGCTATTCCGGCAAAAACAACAGTGCCGCCCAATGGATGGCAGGCGTCTGATGTTTACGGCCGCGCCGGTCCCGACCACCTGACGGGTTGCAGGGTTGTATGCACCAATGGAAAGAAAATAGCCATAACACTGAAAGACGATTCGCAGGTTTCGCTTATCAATACAAGCATCAGTGATCTGTGCGGCGATCAGGCCATACCTCTCGCAACCGCAGGCACCGAGTATATTGCCGTAAAAGGACTCCTGCTTTCCGATCTTTCAAATAAACAGGAGAGGGTATATATCACCGGTACACAAAATGGCGACAGTATTTTTGTTAATGATACATTCTTTGTAACACTAAACAGAGGACAAACAAGAATGTGGGATAATTTTAACACTGCGGCAGCGCATATACGTACAAAGTCAAAAAGTTTTGTATTGCAGGTTACAGGTATTGATAATGATATGGGATCTGATGTGCTGCCTCCGCTTAACCAGTGTACCGGATCAACTACTGTTACGCTTACACGTACCTCGTCTAATCCGTTTTATCTGTATATTATTGTGCGGAAGGGTGCTCATGAGAAATTTCAGATTGATGGGTTACCCTCAGCAGCCATTCCGGGTTCGGCTTTTTCCAATATCCCCGGAACGGATGATTGGATGGCTGCACGGCTTGGTCCCATCAATACTTCGGTGATACCGGTAAATATTCCGGTTACTATTTCGAATATTAAAGATGTGTTTCATCTTGCTGTGATGAACGGACTCGGGAATTATACCGCGCGTTTTTCATTCCTCACCGATTACAATCCATTGTCTCTTGTTGTTTATAACACCCAAACGGGAAATAAAAGTTTTTCGGGCTGTTATGGCGATTCAGTGCAGTTAGTGGCACAACAGGGTACAAATATTACCTGGTCACCGGTTGATTATCTGAACGATTCATATATCCATACACCCATCGCCTTTCCACGGCAACATACAGTTTATACTGTTCAGGCATCCGGTGCATGTAACACTGTTTTTTCCGATTCAGTAGACGTATATATCTCAACGCCTATTAAAGCTAACTATACAATCAATCCTTCGGTAAACTGTGCTCCGGCAATACTTACCATAAATGCCGATTTGCGAATGACCCGTGAGGCGAAATGGGATTTTGGCAATGGTTCTGCAACATGGTCGTTTGCCGATACGGTTTCATTCGATACAACATTTTCTCAACTGTATCTTAATGCCACATTTACACCACTGATATACAACAGCCGTCTTATTGTACTGAATAACGATAATTGCAGCGACACGTTAATCCGTCCGATTATTATCAATCCGCAGGTTTCGGCTTCATTTACAGCTTCAGATACTGTTGGTTGTCATCCCTTGACTGTAGCGTTTACCAATACTTCAACGGGAAACACCGATCCGGCAAAATATAAATGGGAATTCGGCGATAATGGTTCATCTACTGAAATTAGTCCTGTTCATGAGTATGTCAATACTGGTGGTAATGATACAATCTATCCTGTCCGGCTGATTGCCGGCTCTCCTTATTTTTGTTACGATACAGTCACAGCTTCTGTTATTGTTCATCCGGTGATGAATGTTAATTTTACATTGGATACTACTCGCGGTTGTGTTACGCTGGATGCAATTATCAGTAATCTCTCGTTAGGTGTAGATACTTTTCATCTTGATTTTGGCGATGGCCAGGATACGCTGGCGACCACGTTCAGCATTTTTACTCATACATACACTAATACCGGACTGATACCTGATACATTTGATATAGTACTTACCGGCTGGAATACTCAGGGATGCAGGGACACTGTCATCAGACAGGTTGTGATTTATCCGCCGGCACAGGCATCGTTTACCTTTTCACCGCTATCGGCCTGTGACTCCTCGCTGGTGCAGTTTACCAATACTTCAACCGGTTATGGACTGACTTACCTGTGGGATTTTGGAGATACAAATACATCTTCGGCTATTGATCCTGTACATCTTTATCAGAACCGCAGTATGGCAACAATCAATTATATTGTTCACCTGATGATTGAATCGGCTAATTTCTGTCGTGATACGATAACTGATACTATCCCGATATTTCCTTATCTGAATGCCGATTTTGGGATTACTGATTTTATCGGTTGTCCGCCTTTTACTGCGCAGTATATTAACCGTTCAATTGGTGCATCGGCCTATACATGGCATTTTGGAGATGGTACGCAGTCGCTCAGTTCTGCCGATACGGTTACAAATATTTATTACAATAATAGTTTTATAAACGATACTGTTTATCATGTCAAATTAGTTATTCAGAATACCGATGGATGCACTGACAGTATTGAAAAGCAGATTAGTGTTTATCCCGATATTGAAGCCGGTTTTTATCCCGATACGAATCGTTCCTGCGATCCTGCAGTGTTCACTTTCACCAGCACTTCGCAGGGTGTTTCATTTTATTTCTGGGATTTTGGAGATGGCGCTACATCGGAGCAGAACAATAGTGTTGTTCATGGTTATGAGAAAAATTTATCATCTGGTCCGGATACTCTTCCGGTTACTTTATTTGTGCAGGCCATCAATAATACATGTAACGCTGTTAAAGATTCTTTCGTCATTATTAATCCTGTAACACAGGCCATTTTTGTTGTTGATGATTACATTGATTGTACACCTTTTGCTAACCGGTTTAATAATGTATCTGTCGGGACAACCAATACTTATTTGTGGTATATCAACGGGATTAATATACCGACAGCACCGGCGGATACAGCCGATTTTGTTTACACGTTTGTGAATGTTTCTGATACTGCCGAATTATATAGAATTCGTCTTGTGTCAACTAATGCCGAGGGTTGCACGAGTTTTTTTGAAGATACGGCTGCTGTTTATCCATCCATAGTAGCAAATTTCGGTGCCAATCCGGGCTACAGTGGTTGTCATCCTCTGGTTATCCAATTTAGTGACTCGAGTATTTTTGCCGAGAAGTTTACCTGGGACTTTGGCGACAGCACTGTATCGAACAGTCAGAACCCGGTGCACCAGTTCCGCAATTTTAGTAATACCAGCGATACCACCTATACGGTTAAATTCAAGGTCGAAACGGATAATTGCAGCGACTCGGTTTTCCGGATTATTACCGTGCATGCTAATCCAAAGGCGCGTATTGATGTTGACAGTGCCGCAGCATGCTCACCATTCATGCTTTCGGTTACCAACAGTTCAACCATTTCTGCTGGTAATTATTATTGGGATATGGGTGATGGTTTCTTTGACACCTTGAGCTCGGCCGGTACATTTACATATACCTATCATAACTACGATAGTGTTATCCGGTTTTATGTTATTCGCCTTACGGCGCTGACAGCATTTGGATGTATTGATTCCACGCAGTCGGTAATTCAGGCATACCCCGAGGTAACAGCCGATTTTATATCTGATACCAGCGGTTGTAATCCTTTTGATGTACAGTTTTTCAACCGGAGTAAAAATGCTTATCAGTATGTTTGGAATTTTAACAATATGGATAGTACATCAGTGGTCAATCCGCCGTATCGTTTTTATAACGAGTCGAATATTGATTTGGTTTATACCGTTTGGCTGCATGCTGTATCACAGTATGGTTGCAGCCATGATACCAGTAAAACGATTCGTGTGTTTGCCCGTCCTGAGGCCGAATTTTCTGTGTCGCCGGTCAATCAGCGGTATGAGGTTTATCCTTCGGTGAAATATACAAATCTTACCCCTTATCGTACAACATGGACATATAGTTGGGATTTTGGTGACGCAAGCAGCGGAACACAGCAAGCCGACACCTTCTCTCATGAATACCACATATGGGGACCGAACAGCGACTATAACCGGTTATATTTAACACTAATCGCCTATAATGCCGATTCGATGTGCCGTGACACCAGCCGTCAGATTATCCGGATTTTCCCGCCTGTACCCGAAGCTACCATCACATCGGATGTAGATTCAGGTTGTCCGCCACTTGCCGTTCATCTTATTGCAACGGCCCCCATCAGTGATGCCGGATATATTGATACAGCCCTCACCCGGTGGGAAATGGATGACGGTACAGTGCTCACCGGTTCAATGGACATCACCTATACTTATACTGCTTTCGGAGTATTCAATATTATGCTCGAAATCACCGGTGATGGTGGTACAAATAAAGAATTTTATAATATTGAAGCATTCCGTCTGCCGGTGATAGATTTTGATGTGGATCCTAAATTTCTGATGCTTCCCAATGCCAATATGCAGTGCTTTAATTCTACCAAATATGCCGACCGTTACGAATGGTACGCGAATGGCACGCAGTTCTCAACCGAGGAAAAGCCAATGTATCAGTTTAGTGATTCGGGGGTATATGATATTATGTTGATTGGTTATACATCAAAAGGATGCAGCGATACACTTATTAAATCTGCTCTTATTACGGTTCAGGATCCCGGAAAGGTGGTGTTCCCCAATGCATTTCTCCCGGATATCTCGGGCCCGAATGGTGGGAAATATTATAATGGTGAAGAAAAGGTTACTGTATTTTATCCGCTTACCAAAGGGGTGGATGAGAATTTTTATTTGTTCCAGATATTTAACCGCTGGGGCGAAATTCTTTTCGAAACCACCGACCTGTACACCGGATGGGATGGTTATTACCACAATCGGCTTTGTAAACAGGATGTGTATATATGGAAAGTAAAGGGGAAATTTTTGAATGGACAGGGATTTGAGGAAGTTGGAACGGTAACATTATTGCGCGGTAAATAAAATGATTCGGATGAGATTGAAGATTATTATATTGTCAGTATTGTTGTGCTGTGCTACCTTGGGCAGTATTGGTC
>CAZRNJ010000014.1:0-22763 GCA_964601385.1 uncultured Bacteroidales bacterium
CTAATGCCTCGCTTATGAGTGAGTTACGCAAAGCCCTTCATCGTCCACCCGTACCTGCCGCTCCCGCGTGGCTCATCCGGATTATTGCCCGTTACCTGATGCATACCGAACCCTCTCTGATCCTTGAGGGTTGCAGAGCTCTGCCGGCAAATAGTATCGCTGCCGGATATATCTTCTACTTCAGCGAACTGGCTGATGCGTTGCAAGAAATTCTTGGGTACCGGCCTATGAAAAATCATCTATCCTGAATAATTAAAAAAAAACATCTCAATTCATTTTTTTTTAGTATATTTATCAATCTTTAATCTTAGGTAAAAGTCATATTTATCGGATTTATGGAAAACAACCCTGCTTACAGCCCATTCACTATGGGGAAAAATGCCCTGAATGTTCAGGAAGAGATGCTTGAAGTGGGTCGCAAAAAGGCACGCGTTGTAATCGGCATTATTAAAGAGGCCCATGAGACAGAGAAACGGGTACCTCTTACACCCGAGGCCGTTGAGCTATTGGTAAACAACGGACACGAGATACTGATTGAAAGCGGAGCCGGCGCAGGAGCGAATTATAGTGATGCCGATTACAGCGAGCGGGGCGGATTTATCATAAACAACCGAAAAGAGGTAATGAAGGCCGATGTGATCCTCAAAATCGCGCCTCTTCAATTACCCGAGATTGAAGACCTGAAGGGCAATCAACTGATTATTTCTCTGCTACACCTCAATGGCGGCACAAAAGAATATATCCGGGCGCTGATCCAGAAAAAGGTTACTGCCGTTGCTGCCGAGAACATTCAGAACGAATACAATACCTTTCCGGTGCATCACTCAATGAGTGCAATATCCGGCATCACCGCTATTTTTGTTGCAGCCGAATTATTGAGCAGCATGGGCAACGGAAAAGGCGTTTTGCTGGGTGGTTTGGCTGGCATCACACCCACCGAAGTAACCATTCTGGGCGCAAGTACTGCTGCCGAGTTTGCCGCGAGAGCAGCGCTGGGACTTGGCGCATCGGTTAGAATATTCGATAACAGTATACACCGTCTTAATCTGTTACAGGAAAAATTCGGATCACAACTTTATACCTCTATCTTCCATCCGCGAGTAATAGAAAAGGCGCTCCGCTCAGCCGATGTTGTAATTGGCACCCTTCGAAATACAGATAGCAGTGGCTTTTATATTACCGAAGAATTGGTACAGGTAATGAAAAAAGGATCGGTAATTGTTGACCTGGCAACAGACCACGGCGGCTGTTTTGAAACATCCGAATGCAGGACTCTCAAGAACCCGGTATTTGTTAAACACGATATTGTTCACTACTGCATACCCAATATGCCTTCGCGCGTAGCCCGCACGGCAAGCATTGCTTTGAGTAATGTTTCCACACCCCTGATTCTTAACCTGGGTGCTGCGGGCGGCCATAACCGCTTTATTAAAGAAAATGCCGGATTCCGTAATGGCGTTTATATCTTCAATGGTATTCTTACCAATGCAACCATCGGAAGAAAATATGATATCCCTTCTCAGGATATCTCTTTGCTGCTGGCGGCTTTCTAATCCGATTTCTCATCTGTAAATCCTTTTCCGCACACCTTGCATCTTTTCAGCCAGTTATCTGATTATTGATTGCTACCCGGATAAAGGATCTCACGTTCCTTTGCCTTTATTATCCATTCGGGAACTACTAGATTAAGAAATTCCCTTTTATCAGCCTTTAGCTTTTTCATATCAAGTCCTATAAACTGTTGGGCCTTCTCTTTTGTCGAGATATCAGGCCAGGGTACTTGTTTATTGAATCCCTTAGCAGTAAGCAGACGAGCGAGTTTAATCCGGGCATCCTGTACAATATTAAGCGCACCGGCCATGATGCGACTGGTTTCAAGCGGCGAATGAAATGATGCGCCATGCGATGCCACAGCAAAATCCCATCGCCATTGTGCATGACGGATATCCTGAAGTACATCTTTCATTTCTATATCTGTTGCACCAAGCTCCCATGCCTTCCCTGCCTCAATATGCGCATAAACCAGCGCATCTTCAAGTAATTGCTTTGTCTCTTTAACTTTTTTCTGTCTGTCGTACACATTTTTAATTAATTGGTCGGTTTCTTCCCTATGACATACCTGACATGATTTATAAACATATTGCAAAGGACTGGTGATATGATGGTCGGTAAATTTCTGGCCGCCCTCGCTGGTATATGGCATGTGGCAATCGGCACAAGACACACCCCGCTCATAATGTATACCGGTAGAAAAAATCTCATAATCGGGATGCTGTGCTTTAAGCATAGGCGCTTTACTGATAGGATGGATCCAGTCCGAAAAACCCATCTGGTCGTAATAACTTTCCATCTCGTAACATGATAAACCGCTATCCCAGGGAAAGGTAAGATATTGCACGCCATCATGTACTTTTTTATTAAAATAATATTCAACATGACATTGCGCACAAACCAGCGAACGCATCTCCTGATGCGAGGCCTGAGCAATATCCTTTCCTGCGCGCTGCCAGGCCTCAATAAGTGCGGGCCGTGAAATGCGCAGATTCATGGTTGCCGCATCATGACAATCGGCGCAGCCAATAGGATTAACAATCTGATGACCCAATTGGTCGAGCGTACCTTTATAAAAACCGGCGACACCAAGAGTTTCCATCATCCGTGGGACATCGGGACTTTTACATGTCCAGCAGGTATTTGGCATAGGACTGGGAGCCCCTCCGGTACGCAAAGTATTACGCACATCCGTAACAGCATAATAATGGCCGCGCCCTTGATTATAATCCTTTGCAAAACCATAACCTGCCCATAATAAAACCAACCGAGGATTGCGCTCCAGTTCATCAATCATAGCCGAACCGCCAACATAGCTTTTAAAAGAAGTGTCTGATGTTTTAATATTCGACTGATATTGCCGCGGATAATTCTGTCCCCACAATTCATTGCGTGGTTCCCACGTTGGATACTTCACCGTGGGTGCATACGCAAAAACTGCTTCGGCACGGCGTTCAATAATTGATGAAGCAAGAAGTCCCAGCAGGAAAACAATTGCCATGGTTACAAAAAAAATCACTGCTCCAATAAATGGGTGTTTCTGCACATACTCATTAATTGATTTCATCGCTATACTTTTTATTTTTTTTGCTGATTATAAAAGCATTCATCGGGTGAACAAATTTAATTATTTCTTTAACATTTCTTTCAGCCATTTAGGAACCGGGCTTTCAGCAACCGGAACACGGGCATACGGCACACTCGATAAACTATGCACACGACCATGGGGCACTTCGCGATGACAATCCCAGCATAGCCGATCAGTAGCTGCATCGTGCTGACGCGCCTGAGTCGTTAATTTAACCGTAGCGATTAATGACTGATGACAATCAATACAATTCTGCTGTACAACTTTTGCACCTTCTTCCCGGATGAAAATCACCTGTGGTTCATGCCTCAATGTAAAAATAGTTGCATGCCGCATACCATCACTGGCCTTAAACCGGTATGTACTAAAAAAATTGTCGTGCGGTACATGACAATCATTGCATGTGGCATTTTCACGATGAGAACTGTGCTGCCAGGTAGCATATTGTGGCGCCATAATATGACAATTCATACAGGTCTTTGGTGAATCGGACAGATAGCTGTGCGCTTTTGAAATATAAAACAGGTAAGCCACCAAGCCCATCCCTATGCCACCGGCTATCAACACTGCAACAAGCCATTGAACCGGTGGCCGTATAAAGGAGATAATCCGATGTATTGATATAAACATTTAACTAAATTAACAAACCAAAGCAAAATTAACCCATTTTCACTAAAACTTAATCATTAGCTAATCTTAATCTATGCAGTTACACTCTTCTTCAACCAGGCACGCGGTATAGGATAATTATTTCAGAATCATTAAGAAATGGCTCATAATATTTCTATCGCATATTGGGCATATTTTTTTTATCTTTACCTGCTATAACCCTGATTCCATTAAACAATGAATAATAGATATTTATTTCTGCTGATTTTCCCGGCACTGATGATTTGTTGCACAGGAGAAAAAAAAGAAAAAACGGCGGAGAGAAAAACACAATTAAAAAAAATATTGCATTCAGGATGGGGGAACTACAACACCCAAAATGCGCTGTCGTGGGTATTGTTGCCTGAAGGTTTTGAGATAGCCATTGATTTTGCTTCACAAGCGAGAAACAGCAGCGGATACCTCGCCGGCACCCAGATAAACGAAGGCGAGGGATGGAATTCGGCTCAGCTGATACCCTGCGCAAACACGTTTAAAGGATGGTATTCAAATGCCCAACTCAAATGGCAAAACATAGATGTATTTATCCGTACTGCCACCGAAGGGAACGATCTGGTTGCTCTAATAACGCCTGTCCAGCCAATCAAAAACCAGAGCTTTGCCATTATCCGGGCAGGTATGTTATGGAATAAAGCCGGCAAATTAACAGGTAATTCAAAAATGCTGGTTGCCGAACTGCCACGCCGCAACATCCGTGTATTTCCGGCCGGCAACATCTGCACTTATTACAATGTTAAAGCATCAACACCGTATCTTCCATTGCCCTTATCGGACGAGGTTGGGTTTAGCACCGGACACAAGCGAACCCTGGAAGAAATAAAACAGATAATCGCTAAAAACCAGGAGAAATTTAACCGTATAGCCGAAACATACGGCGACGGGCTTGCTGAAGGATACAAGGCCATAAGTACCTGTGTGGCATGGAATACGGTTTATGATCCGGTACACCGGCGTGTGGTCACTACCATGTGCCGACCATGGAATGTATCGCGCGGTGGCTATTCCTTTTTCGGATGGGACAATTTTTTTGGGGCATACCTGTCATCGCTGGTAAGCAAAGAACTGGCTTTTAATAATATTATTGAGCATCTCAATGACATGACCGAAGAAGGATTTATCCCGAATAATTCACAAGCCAACGGTCGCATGACCTGGGACCGCTCACAACCGCCGGTCGGATCCATCATGCTCAAAGAGATCTATAAAAAATATCCCGACCCATGGATTGTCGAACAAACATTTGATAAATTGCTGCAATGGAACCGCTGGTGGATGAAACGCAGGTATTACAAGGGGATGCTTTGCTGGGGTTCGCACGTCTCAAAAAATCCGTACAACGATCCGCGCTACCATGACCTGAAAGCCGCAATGCTGGAGTCGGGCATTGATGACTCTCCGATGTATGAAGAAGCATCGTTCAACAGCGACTCCTCGGTAATGGAGTTGCATGATGTTGGTTTAAATGCCCTATATATTGCCGATTGCGATGCATTAGCCGAGATGGCGCTGCTGATTGGCCGTAACCCTGAAGCAAAAGAACTTAAAGAACGCGCAAACCGGCTACGCACAGCCATAAACCAATTATGGAGCGAGGCCGATGGTATTTATTACAACCGCAACACAACCACCGGTGAATTTAACAAACGACTCTCACCCACGCTCTTCTATCCACTGCTTGCCAGGAGCTGCAGTATAGAACAGGCAAAGCAAATGATGCAAAAACACTTCCACAACCCATCAACCTTTGCCGGTAAATGGATACTGCCATCCATTGCGCGAAACGACACTTCTTTTTACCATCAGAAATACTGGAAAGGAAGTATCTGGGCTCCATTAAATTTTTTAGTATATTTGGGACTGCGAAATTATCCGCTTGGCGCAGAGCAGAATTTACTGTCAAAAAAATCGTACCATTTGTTTATCAGTGAATGGAGCCGTAAAGGATATGTTTCAGAAAATTATAGTTCGGAGACCGGAACCGGTGATGATCCGAAACTGAAAAGTGAACATTTCTATACCTGGGGCGCTCTGCTCGGCATTATTCCTCTGATCCATGCCGGCCACATGCCTGCCCCCGAAGATCAAGCCATATCAACACAAAAGCACAAATAAATGACACAGAACAGAAGAACTTTTATCCACTCGGTTTCTGCTGCTGCAGCAGGCGGCCTGTTAATAAACGAAACACAAGCCATTACTGCCATCCGGCAGCCGAGAGGTGTTTCGTGGGGCGTATGTACAGAAATAAAAAATGCAACATGGCTCAAATCAGCAGGCGTAAATTACATTGAAGAAAATGTCGGCCGTTTTCTGATGGCCGGAGACAATGAGAGCAGATATCTTGAAAACCTCGCCCTGGCGCGTAAATCGCCGCTTCCGGTGCTTACGGCCAACAGCTTTATTCCCGGCACATTGAGAGCTACCAGCCCCGATGCCAATCATGCAGCCATTCTTCAATATGTTGATAGCGCAATGATGCGCGCCCGTAAAGCAGGGATACAGATTATTGTTCTGGGGAGTGGCGGTGCACGAAAGGTTCCTGATGGTTTTGACAAAGAGAAAGCAAAAAAACAATTAGTCGAACTATTTACAAAAATATCCGCGTATGCAGCGCGTCACCGGATAAAAATCGCTATTGAGCCACTGAACAGCGGTGAAACAAACATTATCAATACCGTTGAGGAAGGGATAGAATATGTTCAGCTCGTCAACCGCCCCAATATTCGCCTGCTGGCAGACGTATATCACATGATGAAAGAAAATGAGTCACCCGAAAGTATCCGTAAAGCCGGGAGTATGATTATTCATTGTCATGTAGCAGAGAAAGAAGGAAGAGCCGCTCCGGGTACGAACAATGAAAATTTCAAACCCTATTTCAGAGCACTGAAAGATATTAATTATTCAGCCCGCATCTCCATCGAGTGCAAATGGAGCAACATGGAACAGCAAATACGCCAATCAATGGAATACCTCCGGACACAATGGAACGAATCTTAATTATTCATACAACTCAAATAAAGAACCTCTGTTTATGGGGAACAATAATCCTTGTTACATTATCGGGATGTAACAACGAACATAAGCAACCCCACTCCTTTAGCAGTAAAAGTAAAACAGTAATATACGTCTCTCTCGATAGTTTTCAGCAGGGATTTACATTTACCAACATCATTGAATTTAACGGACATTCCTTTTCACGTGCTATCACTCTGGCTCCAATGTTCAATATTTCTCCGCATGAACTGCAAAATAAATCACTCCGGCAATCGGCTGATTCATTAACAGGGATGGCTGCCATTACAATTATTCCCGATATATTTAATAACCGCAAAGCATCAACCCAACCACAATGGTTTACGCTTTACGGGAGGTTTGATAACGACCGGCTATCAGGCCGGTACACACTTACCGATGGCCGTAGCGGGATTATCCACGGCTTCCGTAAACCGGCGCCACCGGCACCCAAAGATGCACATTATCACCTGCATATTGATCATCTGGTATTTCAAAAGAAAAATATAACCTGGCAGAAATGCGCCAATATAATACTCTACCAAACCAATAACCAGTTCGAATTCGTTTCTCTTGCATCAGATAAAAGCAAAACATTTACAACATGGTCTGCTACTGCCGACCTGTTTAACCTTTCGTTACGGGACAACCAACTGAAAGGCAATATATATGCTTCAATCGCACAGGATGACACCATAAATAAATATATCATCCGACTGGAGTCAGAAATTATTGACACAGTAGTTGCAGGCAGAGCATTTGTTTCAATGAACAGAGTTCAAACTGATTCATCTTTATTAACCGGAGCAATCCTTCGATTGAATACCGGCACCATAATTGATCCGGTTTTTACCATTGACCTGCATGAGGGATTGCTAAACAAGCATATTCTGCGCATATTGATAGGAACGAAAGATAAGAAAATCATCAGCGCGGTAGGGCTCTCGCCCTCTGATTACAGTCAGGAAATAACCGATTTCAGCTTTTCCAACCCTGTTTTAACAAACAATTCTATTACAGGAACAGCCACATTATCACTCACAAAAAAAGAAAAATCGTACGCATTCAATTATGATATTAACTGCTTGTATCAGCATGGTTATTTAACCGGCACTTACACCGGCTATCAGGGAGCGGCGAATCAAAAAGGTATCGTTACCGGTACCATTGGTTACAAAGCCAAAACAGAAAACATCAAAGGATACTACCTGCACTTTAAGGATGCATTGATTGGGCCCGACCCCAAAGCCAACCGGATATTGATTACTATTACTATGAAAGATGGGAAACCAGTAACAAAAAAAGTTTTTCCCGGTCAGGAAAATTTTCCTGTTGATGCTCCGTGGGAAGGTCTTCTGATTGATCAGAAAATTACAGTAACCGACCAGCTTTTTAATGGACACCTGATCGTTGACATCCAATCTCTCAACGTGCAACCCGGTAGATATCACTTCACTATCGAAGCACAGGTGATTGGCAATCAACTGATCGGACGATATAAATGCTTCATTGAAGAAAACAGGGATCTGAAAAAGCAGGGAAAATTCAATGGAGTACTTCAGGGAATAGATTAATTAGTTATAACAATTCTTACATCTTGCCATGAAAAAACTAACAACGCTCTTCTTAATCCTATTGATAACAATAGCAGGTTCTGCACAAAATCAACTCAAACCCGACATTTACAATCCGGTATTCGCCGAGAAGAAAGTAAGATCATTAACTATATCACCATTAAACTTCAATATTGGCTACGATGCAGATGGACGATTAATTGAATTTTATTCGATTAACGATAAAAATGAATTACTCAGAATATTAAGCTACGACAGTATTCAAAACCTGCTAACCGACCGGGTGGTAATTTTTGATCACCAGCGTGAAAAAACACGAACCGACACCTTTTCCATTACTGTGCCCTATCATGACATCAAACGCACACTGAATAAAATGACGGTGCATATTGAAGACAATCCCCTGCTTAACACTTTATTGAAAAGCAATGGATCTTTCAAAGATACGCTGTACATCAATTTTCTTTCGGCAGAATATTATGAATTTGATTCCATCCCAATGAACAACGGAAAAACAGTACGCTATCATGTTCTTACTTATGACGAACAGTACCGGCTCAAAAGAGAGGAAGTATTTCTGGCTATTGATACATTCCCCACCGTCATTAAAGTTTATGAATATGACCTGAACGGAAATCTGGCTAAGATTATTGAACGGAACCCGAAATTCAGCCGTATCTGCAGAAGAACATTCGATAATGGAAAATTAGCCGCCACACACTGCGACATCAAACAATCATCTACCATGAATCCCTCGCAGATCGAATATATCTATGATAAAAAAAGCGGATTATTGAAAGAAGAAATACATTCCCGCAAAGGCATGAAAGATGTTACGTTAAAATATAAATATTTTTTTTCGAAATAACAAAAAATCGCTATATACCGAAACAGAGAATTTAATCCTTGAAATTATCCGCGAAAACGATTATTCCGTCTTTATTCCGCAGTTCAATCTTATCAGCCATCCCACTGCCTTTAAACACCATAATCAACCCTTTAACCTTGCCGGCCGGTTGATTATAAGAAGTTTGGAATACCGTATCGTTATTAAAAAAGATAACAGCATTTTTATCCCTAATTGCCATTTCAATGCTTGTCCAACCGGTTATCTGCCGTCCGAAATCCGACAGATTGGTTTCGCTTCCTTTCCAACGCTTTTCCGAAATGGTCATATCAATAAACTGGATACAACCGGGATGTAAAAACCGCACTTCGCATATACCGTGTTCGCCTATCAATTTGAAAATAAAATCAAAGCACCGGATGCCACCGTCCTGCTCATTATTTTTAACTATAAATGTGACGCTGCAATCGTCAACCACTGTATTAAAATCGCGGATATTCCGGAACTCTGTCCAATAATCCTGTTTGCGCGGTATTCCGAGTTCATAAACCGTTTCGACCGGAATAAACAAGATACCATTAACTGTATCCCGGAAATTTTTAACCTGATAGAGTAATTGTTTTTGCGTCAACTCATCACGATAGGTTACATCAGCGAACCAGCCATCGGACAAAACCTGTACAAATGCAGTTTTCAATACCCGGTTCTTTTTTATCAGTTTAGCCGGAAAATAATCCGGAAACAGGTAACTGTGGGTTATTGAACCGGCTTTTTGTTTCAAGGGCTCAGTTCTGAAATCACCAAAATCCAACTCCACATAATTACCTGCCCTGTAATTAAATACTGCGGTATGCGGATACCGGCCAACACTGCTGTTAACAACTATCTCTGAAAGGGATTCTGAAAAACGGAACCGGTAAACAATAGCCAACAAAAATATTATCAGTATCAGCGACACAAAAAGGACCGGCTTATACTTTTTTCCTGCAACAATATGGTTTAATGCATTTTCTTTATGGATTGCCTCCCCCATCTGCCCTTTTAAATCAATATAATGGTCCCAATCGTTAAATCCCAGATATTTAGCCAATGCATTCTTGGTTGAATCCTGCGGATCATATTCCTCATGTGTTTTCACCCTGCCCATAAGCCGCTTAAGTGTATGAGGGCTGATAACTATATGCGATCGCTGACTGATGGCCTGGCTTAGCTTATCAAAATACCTCGGTGGCCAGTCAATGGGTGCGCCCTTACCAAATTTCGCAACAACCTGTTGAATGCATTGAGCAAAGAGCGATTCCATAATTGATGTAAAAATTATCCGGGCAACAAAAAAAACACAATCCTATTTTACTGTATCGTAATTTCTGTTGTTTTACTGCCTATCTTATTGCAGGTGGCTTTAACTTTAACAACATCACCGGTTTTCAGATCGCCAATAGCATAGATGTATTGTTCGGCAGCCGTTGACGATTGTTTTGTTAACGTGATTTTCTCTTTTTCAACTCCGTTTATTGTAATTAAAATCTCGTTGATATAATGATCGGCCACATTTTTTACAGCATGTACGGCTTCTATGGATAGCTGTTTATCCGGCTTGCTATATTTAATCTGTATTGATTTCGGAGGATGAGCGAATGTTGTTGTGGTTAATAAAACACCTGTTAATAAAACGAAAACTGTTTTCATAAAAGTTGGTTTATTGTTTAAAAAAAAAGTTAACATAAATAAAAAATCCGGCATGTAATGTAGCCGCTATCATTGCAGCAACTGCAATCATTTTATGATACTTCACGGTTACTCTGATCAGCCGCAAACCGGTTAAAAATGCCAAAAGAATCAGCGCATAGGTTAGTATTCCGATATAAAGAGCAAACGTATATACATCCATAAAAAACTAAATAATATATGTAAATATAATAAAATGTTTCTTTGTCCCAACTTTAACACACATTTGCCTCGTATTTTAAATAATCTGAAATGGTCTATATCAGATAAAACCCATAATTTTGAAGAAAAAAACATGAAAAAATTTATCCTGTCCATTACAATTATCGCACTTTATGGTTACGATATTTTAGCTCAAGATTATGACTGGCCGGCATTTTCAGGGCCTAATGGAAATATGTCCGGCACCTCATCGGGTGCGTACCTGCTTGAAGAACTAAACTATGCAAGACTGCTATGGTCAAGCGAAGAGCAGGATCTGGGCAGGGGCAAGTTTACAACCTCCGAAGATATTGGTTCTAACACCGGTGTTTCATCCGGAGGTCACGCCTCTCCTGTTATTTACGACGGATTAATTTATGTCTCCTATTTCAGGGGCAGTGGAACCGAATATGATCTCTCAATGTACAACACGGCAATCGCCAATGGAGAGACACCAACTCCCGAGTTTTACCGTATCCGTGCCGACGATCTGATGGTTGCTATTTCACTCGACAGTGGAAAAACCGTATGGAAAAAGCAATATCCCCAGTCGGGCATGAATATCTGGATGGGCAAACGAGACGGTTGGGCTGTAACACCTATTGCCTACGGAGGTAAAGTATTTCATCTGACTACCTTGGGTGAGTTATACTGTTACCATGCCAAAACCGGGGCACAGATATGGAAGAGTTCAAATGGAATCAATAAAACCTATATGCAGGGATTACTTTCAGCCGGCCTTTCGGCTCAGAATATAAATGGGGGCGATATAAACTTTAATTTCGGACTGGTAGAAACAGACGGTATACTTATTGTAGGTGACTATCAGCAGGGGCTTTACGGCATTGATACCGCAAACGGCGCAGAACTGTGGCATAAAACGGGTATACGTCGCGGTTGCGCTACCCCTACCATTGTTCCGGTTGGCAGCAAAAAATATGTACTGGTAGCCAATAGCTCCAGCCAGATGTCGCTGATTGATCCGGTGAATGGGAATTATTTATGGCAGGTAAACAATGTTGGCGGCTACACATTGGGAGATATTCCGGCTTCTATCTTCAACTATCAGGACATCATTATTCATACCGTAAACAGCAGCGTGCCAGACCGCGGAAGTATTGTAGGTACACGCATCACAACCTCAGGCCCCCAATTACTTTGGAAACTTGATACAACTTATTACCACAGTGTGGTCTAGCACCAGGGTCCCAGACCATGGTATACTGTAAAAGACAGTATTTTCTATTGTTTGCCTTCTTGTGGTAAATTATTATATATACATGGCTACACCGGCAACATACTGTACGAAACAGTTTCGAGTGACGATCTGCCCATGATTTTTGAAGACCGTTTATTCACCTGTAGTAATATCTATCATGCACCTACAAATCAAAATTCATTTAGCCAATATACTACCAATCCGTATAATGTGGTAAAACTGGGTGGATGGGAGCCACCGCATAAAAACTCAGGCGGTTACGATGTACCTTTGATTCATTGTTACAGTAACGGAAAACTGGTATTCCGCAGCGCCGTGGTTCACAATCCGCCAAATGGTAAGGGAGGCGACCTGCGTTGTTACGACCTTGTATTTCATCCTCAGGTATTTTCTTCATTTGTGATAAATCCGCAAACGATAATCCTGAATGCATCAACCACCACTTCATATACTTTTTCGGCCAAGGATCAGGCAGGAATTAATATAAAAAAAATACCGCATATTACATGGTCAGTATCCGGAGGCGGAACTATTGATACAAACGGGGTGCTAACAACCTCTACTACCGGAGGAGATTATTTTGTTTATGCTACCGCGGTTATTGACTCTATTACCCTCCACGACACAGCAATCTTTACCATTAAATATAATCAGAGCATAAGCTGTCCGTCATTTACAGTATTTACAAACACTCCTGCCTTCGACCTTACCTGTACAGCCACATCGGGATTGCCTGTTTCCTACAGTAAAATATCGGGGCCATTCACACTATCGGGCAGCACGTTTACAGCGCTCGGAGTAACCGGCACAGCGCGTATTACAGTAAGTCAACCCGGGAATGCGTATTATCTGCCGGCAACAAATTATTTATTAAACATCACCATCCAGTTAGCCACTGATATTGAGCCGGTAACAAACAAAGAACTGCTGATCTCTCCCAATCCAACAAATGGATTAATAAACATCAGCGAACTGGATCCCGATCAACCTATTGAAATCTATTCTGTTTTAGGTAAAAAAATAGCCACATTCCGAAACATCGGATCAATTGATCTTTCATCACTCGCTAAAGGAATATATTTCATAAAAGCAGGAAACAGAATATCCCGGATAATAAAGCA
This sequence comes from uncultured Bacteroidales bacterium, assembly GCA_964601385.1. Taxonomy (GTDB): domain Bacteria; phylum Bacteroidota; class Bacteroidia; order Bacteroidales; family JBBRXJ01; genus CAZRNJ01. The sequence goes on from CAZRNJ010000014.1 coordinate 13,511, forward strand.
GTAGCTGCTCATTAAATGCCAAAAGATTATGGCTGAAGCTGCCGCAGGTACATTTGTATCGTATTCTCAAGTCCGTAGTACAAAGCATCGGATATAAGGGCATGACCAATGGAAACCTCATCAATAAAGGGAATCCGGACGATCAGATAGTTCAGATTTTGCAGGTTCAGGTCATGTCCGGCATTTACACCCAGTCCACATTTCTTTGCTGTTTCAGCCGTTGAAATATAATTATGTATTGCATCTGAAGGATTCTTTGAGTAGCACGATGCATACAACTCGGTGTACAGTTCAATACGGTTGGCGCCTGCCCGTGCCGCATATTCGGCCATTACCGGGAGAGGGTCAATAAATACCGAAACCCTTATGGATTGCTGCTTACAATGTGCGATAATGTCTTTGAGCATATCCTGATGCTGAACCGTATCCCAGCCCTTGTTAGAGGTGACGGCATCATGCGCATCAGGCACCAGTGTTACCTGCCGGGGTTTCACTTCCGAAACCAAAGAAAGAAAACGTTCAGATGGATAACCCTCAATATTAAACTCTGTTGTTATCACTTTTTTCAACTGGTATACATCCGAATAACGGATATGCCGTTCATCAGGCCGGGGATGAACCGTGATACCCTGCGCCCCATACTGCTCACAATGAATGGCTGCACCAATAACATCAGGCAGATTACCACCACGTGAATTTCGCAGCGTAGCAATTTTATTTATATTTACACTTAGTTTAGTCATACCCGTCACAAATGTAAGAGTATTTTTAGTAATTTCGCTTCTATGCTTGCCAAAGACATGATAACCGATGTGGTTCCCCCGTTGAAAACCTCCGACACCGGACAACAGGCGCTGAATATGATGGAGGTGTTCCGTATTTCACATCTGCCTATTGTCAATAATGATGTTTTTCTGGGGTTAATCTCCGAATCGGACATTTACGACCTGAATGAAGCCGAGGAGCCCATTGGCAATCACAAACTATCGCTTGCCAGGTCTTATGTTTATCAATCGCAGCATATTTATGAAGTGATTGAACTTGGCTCGCGGCTTAAATTAAGCATCGTTCCGGTACTTGACGAGAAAGACAATTATGTAGGAATGATTACCATGCATGATATCACCGGCTATCTGGCCGATCTCTTATCCCTCAAACACCCGGGAGCAATCATCGTTCTTGAACTCACTCCCAATAACTATACACTCTCCGAAATCGCACGGATTATTGAAGGAAATGATGCAAAAATCCTGAGTTTATATATTAAATCATCGGATGAATCATCTCGTTTTGAACTGACACTTAAAGTAAACAAAACCGAAATTACATCTATTATTTCGGCTTTTGAACGCTATAATTACCAGATAAAGGCCTTTTACAGCGAACAGAGCGACCTTACAGACCTGTATAATGAACGGTACGATTTATTAATGAAATACCTTAACATTTAGACAGCGATGAAGGCGGCAATTTTCGGCACAAAGACAACAGCCATTGAGCAGGAATTAACAGAAATATTCCGGTGGTTCGAAAAAAATAAATACCGGATTATTGTCTACAAGCCATTTTTTGATGAAATGCCAGCCGTATGCAAACAAAGCGCATCCATCACAGGGCATTTCCTTTCGCACAAAGATTTTCCACAGGACAGCGACCTTATGATCAGTATCGGTGGTGACGGCACATTTCTTAAAGCCGTCAACATTGTACGAAAAAGTAATGTTCCGCTAATCGGTATTAATGCAGGCCGGATGGGTTTCCTTGCAACGATAGCAAAAAACGAAATCTTAGAAGCTCTCGATCAAATTAACAACAATGAATATTCTTTAGAACAGCGTTCCCTTATTGAATCAGATGACGGCAACCAATCGTTCGGTGATTTTCCGTTTGCACTGAACGAGGCAACCTTTCAAAAAAAGGGATCAGGCATGATTAATATACATGTTAACATCAATAATGAATTTCTCAATTCATACTGGGCCGACGGACTGATTATCTCCACCCCTACCGGCTCAACCGCCTATTCACTCGGCGTTGGAGGGCCTGTTATGCATCCGCAATCAAACGGGCTGATCATTATTCCTATTGCCCCGCACAGCTTAACTGTCCGGCCGCTCATCGTCCCTTGTAATAACCTGATTGAAATAAAAATTGAATCTCGCGACAAACAATTTCTTGCAACAATTGACTCCCGGTCTGTGATTCTGCCTGTAACTAGCACAATAACAGTTAAGCCAGCCCAATTCACGATTCAATTAATAAAACTAAATTCAAAAAATTTCTATGCAACCCTGCGGAATAAATTAATTTGGGGTGAAGACAAACGAAACTAACAGTTAAAATCAATAATATATTGAAAATCATTAAAATAATGGTTTTATTACTCAAGGGTTGACTGTTTGGTTTTTATTACTAAATTTGCATAACATTGTTTTAAGATGCAATATACAGTAAAAATATTAATCATTCTTCTGATCATAATATGCCATACAACCAACAGCTACTCACAACGCTGGAAGCTGAAGCGTTACCGGATTGGAATTGGACTTGCCTCGGCCAATTATTTTGGCGATGTAGGCGGGTCGGTGGATAAAAATAATTTATATGGATTAAAAGATATTGACATAAAAACGACACAAGTGGGCTATACAACCAGCTTGTTGTATAAACTGCAAGAGAAAATTGATGTAAAATTTAATTTTACTTCTACGCGCATCTCTGCCAGTGATGCTAATGGCAAATTCCCCGACCGCAAAGGTTATTTTGTTACTAAAATAAACGAACCCGGCCTGCAGGTCAATTATATCTTCTTTATGCAGGAAAACAAAGGTGGATCGGGCAAACTGTTCAGCCGCAAAGGAATGTTAAATAACTTCTCCAAGTTTAATCTTCATGTTTTTGGCAGTACAGGGATGGTCTTTTTCAACCCTCTCGAAGTATTACCTGTAGCCAGACGCGCAACCGGTTTTAAACAGTCATCAATAATTGGTTCTATGGGATTAGGATTAGTTTATGTTTTAAGTAATAAAGTTGAATTTGTCCTTGATTTTGGCGGACGCTTCACACTCACCGATTATCTTGACGGTTTTGTTACACCTGCCTCTGAATCGCAGGATATTTATTACCTGACAACCTTTTCGTTCAATTACCGTATTAAAACCGACCGCCGCGGACGACCACAATTTGACCTGTTTAAATAAACCCGGCATGTCACTTTCTACCAGAGGATCTATTTTACTCATGCTCCTTATCCCACTCTTTCAGGTTAATGCACAGCATCGTTTTGATTTTGGACTTATGAGCGGATTATCATATTATAATGGCGACATTAATTCATCGCGCATCTTCTATTCACCCGGCATAGCTTACGGTGCTGTGATCAATTATACCTTCAATACCCGTTACTTGTTACGGTGGGAGATCTGCAAAGGAAATATCAGCGGTAATGATATGGATTTTGCTGATGCGTACAGACGAACCATCCGGAAGGCCGCTTTCTCTGCATCGGTAATTGATTTTTCAACACAAATAGAATTTAATTTTTTACCCTATATCAATATCTCCAAACTGAAAAAAAATTACAGCTTTTTTACAACCACCGGTATCGGCTGCGCACTAATCACCAATGCCACTTACAATGTAGGGCCACACATCACCGTACCTATTGGCGTGGGATTCAAATACCTGTTAATTAAACGGCTTACTATTGGCACTGAATGGACCTATCATAAAACCTTTAACGATGGTGTTGACGGAGTTATTAACTGGAGAAACGACCTCTATAAATCCGGTATCCATAATTTTGACTGGTACTCCTTTTGCTGCGTATATTTCACTTATAAAATATTTTATTCAGAAGCTAATTGTCCGGTTTACTGGAATCTCGACCAATGACCACACTAAAAGACAAAATTGACAAAACACGTATTCCATCCCATATTGCTGTAATAATGGATGGCAATGGCCGGTGGGCTGAAAAATCGGGTAACCGTCGCCTTTTCGGACACAAAAATGCTATCATCGCTGTGCGCGAAACAATTGAGGCAGCCGCAGAGACCGGTGTGAAATATCTAACACTGTATGCCTTCTCCAAAGAAAACTGGAGCAGGCCGAAGTCCGAAGTGAAAGGACTTATGTCCCTGCTGGTATCAACCATGAATACCGAACTGAAAACATTAATTAAAAACAATATCCGCTTATCGGTTATTGGCGATTTCGATAGCTTGCCTCCTAAAGTCAGAGAAGGACTATCTCATGCTATCCGGTCAACAGCAAATAATAAAGGCCTTAATCTTGTTGTTGCACTCAGCTACGGCGCGCGCTGGGAGATTATTGAAGCGGTAAAAAAAACCATACAGGATATAAAAAAACAACTTATTCATCCGGCCGACATCACCGAACAAACCTTTGCCGCAAACCTGAATACAGCCGGAATTCCTGATCCTGAGATATTAATTCGTACAGGTGGCGAACAAAGAATAAGCAATTTCCTGCTTTGGCAAATCTCTTATGCCGAACTCTATTTCACTGATATTTTATGGCCTGATTTCAGAAAAAATGATTTTTTTAATGCAATTATAAACTTTCAGGGCAGGGAACGACGTTTTGGAAAAACCGGCAAACAAGCCCGCAAGCTTACAAAATGAATATGAACCGATTAACTTTCACCATCCTTCAATACCTCCTTTGGCTGTTATTTGCTGTTTATCCACTCAACGCACAACAACCGGATATGATACCTGAACCGGTTAAATACGAAATTGCCAGCTTACACATTAAAGGCGTCAAATTTCTGGAAACCAATGTATTGGCTAACCTTTCAGGCCTTTCTGTTGGTAAAAAAATTGAAATACCCGGAGATGATATTGCCAAAGCCATCAAAAAATACTGGAAGCAAGGCCTGTTTTCTGATGTTAAAATTGTTGCCGACAGCATCATCGGAACTAAAGCGTACCTGTCTATCCATCTCACAGAAAGAGCGCGACTTGGCGAATTCAGCTTTAACGGTTTGCGAAAAGGGGAAGAAAAGGACATCATTGAAAAAATTGAAATAAAAAAAGGATTACAGGTCACCGAAGACCTTCTGAATAAAATACGCTACATCATCCGTAATCATTTTATCGAAAAGGGGTTTCTGGATGTCACGGTTGAATTTGATCAGCATATTGACCCGGCTACACCCAATAAGGTTAAACTTACTATTGTTGTTGATCGTAAAGAAAGGGTAAAAATCAAAGAGGTAGAAATTGAGGGCAACAACGCATTCACCGACAAGCGGGTTGAACGTTCAATGAAAAAAACAAAAGAAAAAGCTCTCCGTAATTTCTTCAGAACAAAAAAATTCAACGAAAAAGAATTTGAAGCTGATAAAGAAAAACTTATTGCTTTTTACAATAAGCGCGGTTACCGTGACGCGCGAATCACCGCCGACTCAACACGGCATATTTCAAGTAAACGAATGATTGTATATATTACAGTTTTTGAAGGACAAAAATATTATTTCAGAAACATCACCTGGGTAGGAAATACCAAGTACACTACTATGCAGCTTTCCAAAGCGCTGGGAATAAAAAGCGGCGATTTATATGATCAGGAGATGCTTGAAAAACGGCTTTATAACGCCGAAGATGCTGTTACCTCATTATATCTCGATAATGGCTACCTGTTTTCAAACATTGACCCTGTTGAAGTAAGCAACATTAATGACTCGATTGATATTGAGATGCGTGTTTACGAGGGCAGGCAGGCGCGCATTGACGAAGTTGCAGTAATCGGAAATACAAAAACCTATGAACATGTTGTGCGCCGTGAGTTACGTAACAGGCCCGGTGATCTGTTCAGCAAACGTGACATCATCCGGTCGGTTCGGGAACTGGCACAACTCGGTCATTTTGATCCGGAGAATATCGAACCAACCCCCATCCCGAATCAAGCCAACGGTACAGTTGATCTGAACTTTAATATTACCGAAAAAGCCAACGACCAGCTTGAACTATCGGGCGGATGGGGCGCCGGGATGTTTGTTGGTACACTAGGATTACGTTTCAATAATTTTTCGGCACGTAATCTGCTGAAAGGTAAGGCGTGGAGGCCTGTACCCTCCGGCGACGGACAATCACTTGCTCTGCGCGCTCAAACCAACGGACGCTACTATCAGGCCTATAGCATTACATTTATTGAACCATGGCTGGGTGGAAAAAAGCCAAACTCCTTATCCGTTTCATTCTATCATACCATTCGCAATAACAGTAATTTTTTTACGAATGAATCAAATAAATGGATGAAGATATCAGGAGTATCTGTTGGTATTGGCAGACGCCTGAAATGGCCCGACGATTATTTTACACTTTATAATGAGGCCAGTTTCCAGAACTATAATCTGCGCGACTGGTACGGCTATTTTCTTTACAGCAACGGTCATTCAAATAATTTAAGTTTTACTACCTCGCTCGGACGCAATTCAACCGACCAGCCCGTGTTTCCGCGTACCGGATCTCAGTTTACCCTGTCGCTGCAAATGACACCTCCCTACTCCCTGATAAATGGAAGGGATTACACCGTTTTATCGGATGCTGAAAAATACAAGTGGATCGAATATCATAAATGGAAATACAAATCATCCTGGTTTATCACTCTTGTAGGAAATCTTGTTTTACATACCAAAGGAGAATTCGGCTATCTTGCGTATTACAACAGAGACATAGGACCCTCTCCTTTTGAGGGCTTTGATGTAGGAGGCGATGGCTTGTCGGGATACTCCATTTACGGGATCGAACCCATAGGGCTCAGAGGGTACGCCAACAGCTCTCTTACACCGGTTGTAAATAACAGCCGGTCCGGTAATATTTACGACAAATTCACCTTTGAATTTCGTTTTCCGTTTGTACTTAAGCCGGCAGCAACAGTATTTGGACTGGCTTTTGTCGAGGCAGGGAATTGCTGGTTCGATTTTACTACCTTTAATCCATACGATTTTAAACGCTCGGCCGGCGTTGGTCTGCGGGCAATGCTGCCAATGTTCGGATTACTTGGCGTTGATTGGGGCTATGGATTTGATGAAATACCCGGGCAACCGGGAGCCAACCGCAGCCAGTTTCACTTTGTTATCGGACAGCCATTTTAATACCAATTATTAAACTTTGTCATTCTCTTTTCGTCTAACTATAAATAAACAAAAAACACAATACCATGAAAAAACACTTGTTAACAGCAGTTTTAATTGCATTCGCCGGTGCGTTTGCATCTGCACAGAAATATGCCTTTGTAGATACCGATTACATCTTAAACAACATTCCCTCGTACAAAGCAGCACAAACAAAACTTGACGAATTATCAAAAACATGGCAAAAGGAGGTGGAAGACCTGCGGGCTGAAGTGGAAAAACTATACAAGGATTATCAGGCCGAAAAGGTACTCCTTACCGATGAGATGAAACAACGCAAAGAGCAAACCATAATGGAAAAAGAAAAACAGGTTCGTGATCTGCAAAAAACCTATTTCGGCAATGAAGGTAAACTGTTCGAAAAACGGCAGGAACTCATTAAGCCCATCCAGGATGAAATCTACAAAGCCATTAAAGACATGGCTGAGAAGGGCGGTTTTGCCGTTATTTTCGACACTGCAGCCGGAATGAATATGTTGTACACCGACCCTAAATACGATAAAAGCGATGAAATACTCGAAATAATGGGATATAAAAATTAGTATGCAAACTAAATTTTTTATTCCCGGCCAAAATGCTACTTTTGAACCAAAATTATTTTATAAACAGAACAAACCATTTAACACAAAAAACTCATTCGGATGAATTATTTAAAATGCACTGCAGCAATTATACTATTCATGGTTTCTGCAATTTACAGCCATGGCCAGAAAGAATTAAAATTCGGCCATATTAACACCCAGGAACTGCTTTCTTCCCTTCCGGCCAGTGATTCGGTAAAATTACAAATGGAAAAATTCACCAAAGAACTGGAAGACCAGCTTGACCAGATGCAGGTTGAACTGAATAACAAATATCAGGACTACATGTCGAACAGGGAAACCTACTCAAAACTGGTACGCGAAACAAAAGAAACCGAACTGCAGGAGATGCAACAACGTATCCAGAATTTTCAGGCCAAGGCCGAACAAGACCTGCAGGATAAAAGGGTTGAACTGTTCAAACCATTATACGACAAAATGAATAAAGCCATTGAAAAAGTCGGTAAGGATAACGGCTTTATCTATCTCTTCGATGTCAGTCCGGGTGTTGTACTGTTTCACTCCGAACAAAGCATAGACGTGATGCCACTCGTTAAAAAAGAATTAGGCGTAATAAAATAAAACAGATCTCAATGAACTCATAACCCACGGCATCAGTGTTCGTGGGTTGTTTTTTCAGGTTATGACAAAGCAGGCAAATCAACCGATCGGACTGTTTGATTCAGGCGTTGGAGGACTAACGGTTGCCAATGCTTTACGCACCGTGCTCCCAAACGAAAACCTGATTTATTTTGGCGATACTTTTCACCTGCCCTATGGCGACAAATCAAAAGAATCGGTGAATTTCTATGCTCAACGCATCAGCGAATTTCTGCTCTCCAATCACTGTAAAGTAATACTGATTGCCTGCAATACGGCATCTGCTGCAGCATTCGAAACAGTACAGGAACTGGTAGGCAACCGGGCAATTGTAATGGATGTCATCAATCCCGTAATTCAGTTCCTTTCCGACACAAATAAATATAAGCGCATTGGCGTTATCGGTACCAAAGGAACCATTAACAGTGGATGCTACCAACGTAAACTCATCAGCGTCCATCCTGCTGTTAAAGTTACGGCTATGGCAACCCCGCTGCTGGTACCCATGATTGAAGAGGGCTTTATTTATGACGATATCAGCAATGCCATTATCCGTTCATACCTGTCGCGCGACGATTTTAATCACATTGATGCGCTTATTCTGGGTTGTACGCACTATCCCCTCATTAAAAACCAGATCAGCCGGTTTTTTAATTTCACTGTTGATGTGATTGATTCCGGAATGATTGTTGCCAATGCCCTGAGAAATATCCTTACAGAACAACAACTGCTGAATAACACCAAAGGGAATAACCACATCTTCTATGTATCTGATTACACTGACTATTTCGCCACTATTGCCCGTATCTTTTTTGAGCAGGATGTTAACCTTCAAAAACTCGATTTCTGGAAATGAAAACTGTGCAGAGCTTCTGGCCGCGAACACGCAGGTTTTTTCTGTATTGTATTT
>CAZRNJ010000015.1:0-22089 GCA_964601385.1 uncultured Bacteroidales bacterium
ATATATCGTATGGATTTGTATTGCTTGTCGGAGAAGAAATTTTCGGAAGAAAAATGTAAACCGCTGATATTACAGATAAACGAGAAAAACAAAAAAACACCAGTGACATTCAAAATATAATATAAATCCGGATGATATAAATAAAAAAATGTTCGATAAATTTGCATCTTTTTAACAAATGTTACTAAAGATTTATCCACAAAACATTGACGAGCGCCTGATCAACAAGGTTGTAGAAACGCTGACCTGCGGAGGGAAGATTATTTATCCGACCGATACAATATACGGTCTTGGTTGTGATATTCATAATAAAAAGGCCGTTGAGCAGATCGCGCGACTGAAAGGAAAAGATCCGGAAAAAGCCAATTTCTCATTTATATGCAGTGATCTGAGCCATTTGTCTGATTATACCAAACCCATAAACAATTCTATTTTTAAGTTGATAAAAAGACATTTGCCGGGCCCTTTTACTTTTATTCTCGAAGCCAGCAATAATGTTCCCGCCGCAATGGTTAGCAGACGAAAAACGGTAGGTATCCGTATTCCCGATAATCTGATCACCCTGGAAATCGTACGCAGATTAGGGCACCCTGTTGTATCCACCACCGTACCCGACGAGGATGAGATTTCCGGCTACACTACTGATCCGGAGGTGCTGTATGAAAAATTTAAAAAGCTGGTAGATATAGTGATTGATGGAGGCGCTGGCGGAAATATGCCGTCTACAGTCGTTGACTGCACCAGCGGAGAACCGCTGATTATTCGGCAGGGTAAAGGACTGGTTGACTGGTAATCACCATTTTTTTGACAACAGGTAATCTTTAAACCGGCAATAATCCACCGGCAACGTGTTAAACTCTTCTTTCTTGGTGTTCAATCCCTTTAAACTTTCGGGCAACTGCGGATCAATGTTCAGAATATCGCGAATCTCTTCGGGAAATTTTGCCGGATGAGCCGTTTCGAGCGCCACGCTGATCTGCCCGGCATCCGGATGTAATTGCTGATACTTCATCAAACCGGCCCACGCCACAGCGCCGTGGGGTTCGAGAATCAATCCATGATTTTTATATGCTTCGCGAATAGTCGTACGCGTCTGTTCATCATTAATACTCACGGCAAACATATCACGCCGCATTTGTTCTATATCAGGAGATTTAATGATATCCCCTTTCTCATTCATCACACCTCCATATAAAGTAATAATCCGTGCCATATTGCTGGGATGGCCAACATTCATTGCACTGGAAATGCAATTGCGCGATGGAACAATCAGTTCATATTTGTCGGTATCGAAATATACCGGCACTTCATCGTTCTCGTTAGTAGCAATGATAAAGCGGTTCACCGGCAGTCCGCATTTAAAAGCCAGAAGACCACCCATAAGATTTCCAAAATTTCCGGAAGGCACACTGAACACAATTTTTTCGTCCGGGATATTTTTTATCAATCGCGAATAAGCATACACGTAATACACGGCTTGTGGTAACAGACGGCCGATATTGATGGAATTGGCTGATGATAATTGCAGATGATTAAGTTCAGTGTCGGTAAAGGCCTGCTTAACAAGATGCTGACAGTCGTCAAATTTTCCACTAACAGCAACGATCTGAATATTGCGATGCAAAGTTGTCATCTGTTTACGTTGCATGTCGGTTACTTCTTTTTCAGGATAAAGCACAATTACCTTAATATTCTCCAGATTATAAAAAGCGCTGGCTACGGCGCTGCCCGTATCACCCGATGTAGCGGTAAGAATAAGCATACTGCGGTTCTGCTGTCTGAGGAAATACTGCATAAGCCGTCCCATCATACGCGCGGCAAAATCTTTAAACGAGGCCGTTGGGCCTCTGTCGCGCCGCATCACATAATTATTATCATTCACTTTTTCGAGCGGGACATCAAAATTATACGCATCACGGCAAAGAGCATCAATCTCGGCAGCAGGCACCTCGGAGCCGATAAATTTTGTAAGCACAGAGCTGGCAACAGCATGATAGGGCATGCCGGCATACGACATCAATTCTTTCGGAGTAATCACCGGAAGAACAGTTGGCATATATAATCCTTTATCCGGCGCCAGGCCCTTAAGCAGCGCATCGCGGAAAGGTACTAAAGGAGCTAAGAAATTTGTAGAGTAATACTGAGTTTGCATAATACGAATAATTATTTTCCATTAAGCCGGTCAAAATGTTTTTGGCTGAATTCATCCAATGAACCGAGCATCAGATCGGCCAAATGATATTTAGGGTTATCGCGGTGCCGGGCATCGGGTACAACCACTGTTTTCATGCGTGCAGCCACAGCAGCCACCATACCAATCACCGAATCTTCAAACACCAGACAATGTGAGGGTTCTACCCCAAGCTTTGCGGCGGCAGAAATATAAACAGCGGGATGTGGTTTTTCGTAATCTTCACTCTCACAAGAATGAACCACGGTAAATTTATCATTCAGATTCAGCCGGTTGAGCACCAGGTCAATCATCTTATAAGGCGATGAAGTAGCGAGCCCGGCAGGGATATTGCGTTTATAAAAAAAATCAAAGATTGCCGGAATACCAGGTTTAGGGCACGCCTCACAGCGTATCCGTTCCCCAACCCTGCGATACAACTCATGAACAATAGGGCCGGCATCCACCTCTGAATCTGTCCAGGGTTTATAATGAAACCAGTACTTCACGACCTCATAAGTACCGAGTCCATAGGTTTCAATCTGCATTTCGGGAGTAATATCAATTCCTTTCGAGGCAAAAAAAACACGTTCCTCCTCCTGCCAGAAATCTTCGGAGTCAACAAGTATGCCGTCCATATCAAATATCACTGCCTTAATCATATATCATCAGATATTGGCTATACGAATGATATCGGCAAATACACCGGCAGCAGTAACCTCAGCGCCAGCGCCGTATCCTTTGATAACCATAGGATGATCTTTATACCGGTCGGTAGTAATCATAATAATATTATTGCTTCCTTCAAGATGATAGGCAGGATGAGACTCGCTGATGGCTTGCAGGGAAGCGCCGGCTTTACCGTTTTCCATTTTAGCCATGAAACGCCATTTGAGTTTTTTCGCATCAAGTTCCATTCGCTGTTTCTCAAACTCGCCATCGAGTTTCTCCACTGCTGTCCAAAACTCATCCATTGAACCCTTAAAGCATGATTCGGGAAGAAACGGCTTCAGGTCAACCTCGTTCATTTCAATCGCATAACCGGCCTGACGGGTAAGAATCAGTATTTTCCGGCCAACATCCACGCCGCCCAGGTCAATACGCGGGTCGGGCTCGGAATATCCTTTTTCCTGTGCCATGCGAATAGCTTTACTCATTGGTATTTCAGGACTCAGAACATTAAAAATAAAATTCAGCGTGCCGGAAAGCACAGCTTCAATTTTCACAATTTTATCACCGCTGTTCATCAGGTCGTCAATAGTTTTAATGATGGGCAATCCAGCGCCAACATTAGTTTCATATAAAAACCGGACACCTTTTTTCCGGGCTGTACGGATCAGGTTATCATACAATTTATAATCAGATGAACAGGCAATTTTATTAGAAGTAACCACCGAGCAGTACGATTCAAGGATTTTCTCGTATAAGCGGGCAACATCATAACTTGCTGTACAATCTACCACCACGCTGTTGGGCAGATTAAATTCTCTGATCTTCCTCACCAACTCATCATGATTTGTAGGTACTCCCTCGCTTTTAAGCAATACCGGATAGTTCTCAAATGTAAGGCCTGATTCTTTAATAATCATTTTATCAATATCCATAACACCGGCAAGATTGATCCTGAGATGGTGCTCTTTCAGCAGTTCGGATTGTTGTTTTTGTATCTGCCGGAGCAAACTTCCACCAACGTTACCTATACCAATCATATAGAGATGCATCTCAACATAGGTCGTCAGGAAAAACGCCTCATGAATCACATTCATTGCTTTTTTGAGCGATGATTGTGAGACGACCACAGAGATATTCAATTCGGATGAGCCCTGTGCGGTGGCAATCACATTAATCCCATTCCGTCCAAGCGACCGGAAAAGAGTTGCTGAGATACCCGGAGTATTTTTCATTTCCTCACCAACAATAGCGATAATAGAAAGATTATTTTCGACCACCAATTTTATCGTTTGCTGTTCTCTGATTTCGCGAACAAATTCAACTCCGATAGCTTCCACTGCTTCTTCTGCATCAGTCGGTGAAACAGCAAAAGTTATCGAATATTCAGATGATGCCTGAGTGATAAAAATAATATTAATGCTGCTTTTTGCCAAAGCGCCAAATAAACGCATAGATGTGCCTGCAGCGCCCACAAGTCCTGCTCCCTGAAGAGTAAGCAGAGTAACCTGATTAATCGAAGAAATTCCTTTGATTGGCGAAATATTTTTTTTATTATCTTTTTGTCCGATAATTGTTCCCCTGGCCTGCGGATTAAACGTATTCTTTACCACAACAGGAATATTCTTCACATAAACCGGCTTAATGGTCGGAGTGTAAACAACCTTAGCGCCAAAATGAGATAATTCCATGGCTTCGGCATATGTCAATACTTCAATGGGATATGCTTTTTCAACCACACGCGGATCAGCAGTCATAAAGCCGTCAACATCGGTCCATATCTCAAGTAATTTGGCATCCAGGGCGGCAGCAATAATAGCAGCCGTATAATCCGATCCGCCACGTCCTAACGTGGTGGTTTCGTTATCTGCAGTGCTCGCAATAAATCCCGGTACAATAATATATTGATTTATTTTTTCGAAATGCTTTTTTATCAATATATCGGTCTGCTCAAAATTTACTTTAGCATTACCATAATGATGATCGGTTTTAATAAATAAACGCGCATCCATCCACAAAGCATTCTCAATAAATTCGCTAAGGATAAAGCTCGAAAGCCGTTCTCCGAAACTCAGGATATAATCCATGGTTTTAAGCGAATAATCTTTAAGGAGGTAAACACCATTAAATATTTCTTCGAGCTCTGCCAGCAATGTTTCGGTTTTTTTCAAAATGGATTCATTCTGCACCCTGGAAGGGAATAAGGACTGAATGATATCAATATGCCGTTTAATCAAGCTCTGAATTTCGTTTTTATAATTTTTGTCACGCGATCTGGCAAGCTGCGCAGTGCGAATCAGGTGATCCGTAACACCCTGAAATGCCGAAAACACAACGACTGTACCCTGTTCGTGCTGTTCGACAATTTCTTTCACCTTACGAATAATCTCAGGTGAGCCAACGGAAGAACCGCCAAATTTAATTACCTTCATATTTAACTTTTTTCCTGTTTCACATTTTACAACTGTATACTTTCTGTTATAATATCTTTATTGACTTTTTTTATCAGACCTTGCAATACCTTCCCCGGCCCGGTTTCAATAAAAGCCGATGCTCCGTCACTAATCATCTTTTCGATGGTTTGAGTCCACCGCACCGGTTTGGTCAGTTGAGCCAGCAGATTTTCGCGCACAGCGTCACCGGTTGTTGAAGCCATGGCTGTCACATTCTGATAAACTGGGCATAATGGATTGTTAAACTGCACAGCATTAACGGCCTTTTCAAGTTCTGCTCTCGCCGGTTCCATCATTGGCGAATGAAATCCACCGCTGACAGCAAGTTTGAGCGCCCGTTTAGCGCCGGCTTCAGAAGCCAGGCGACAGGCCTCCTCAACCGACCGCAAAGCGCCAGAAATAACAATCTGTCCCGGACAATTATAATTGGCACATACAACAATGCCGCTAGCCCTGCTGCAAATTTCTTCCACTTCAGTATCTTTCATTCCCATAATAGCAGCCATTGTTGAGGGCTCCAGCTCACATGCCTTCTGCATAGCCATTGCGCGTTGACTCACTAAACGCAGCCCGTCCTCAAAACCAAGGGCATTTACGGCAACTACAGCGCTCCATTCACCCAGTGAATGGCCGGCAACCATTTGCGGCTCAAACCGTTTGCCCAATACCCTTGCCAAAATCACCGAATGAAGAAAAATAGCGGGCTGTGTAACCTTTGTCTGTTTAAGCTGTTCTTCTGTACCGTTAAACATTATTTCAGTTATATCAAAGCCAAGAATGATATTGGCCTTTTCAAATAATTCTTTGGCTAATGATGATGTCTGATACAATTCCTTAGCCATACCTGGAAATTGGGATCCCTGCCCGGGAAAAACAAATGCCTTCATAAACAATTAAAATTTATCCCAAAAATAAGTTATTGACGCCAACAAACCTAAAATAATTTTAATGCAATTTGGCGCTGATCAGATGAAAAAATTCTTCGCGTGTAGCTTGATTTTTCAGAAATTCACCGGTAAAGGCCGAGGTAGTTGTAACCGATGTCTGCTTTTCAACGCCACGCATTGTCATGCACATATGTAATGCTTCAATCACTACGGCTACACCAACCGGCTTCAGAGTATTATTAATGCAGTCACGGATTTCGAGGGTCAGCCGTTCCTGAAGCTGTAACCGGCGGGCATAGGCCTCGGCTACGCGGGCGATCTTACTTAAACCGGTTATATATCCATTGGGGATATAAGCCACATGAACCTTGCCCAAAAAGGGTAACATATGATGTTCACACATCGAAAAAATTTCAATATCCTTCACAACAACCATTTGTGAATAATTCTCTTTAAACATAGCTGAACGGATAATATTTGCAGGATCCATCTCATAACCCTGCGTCATGAACATCATGGCCTTGGCAATACGTAAGGGTGTTTTTCGAAGTCCTTCCCTTTCCGGATTTTTTTCTAACAACTGTAATATCTCTGCATATAATTGTTCAAGTTTTTTGGTTTTCGCCTTATTATATATATCGGCACGTTGATAGTTATCTACGTTATTAAAAAAATCCTGCTTTTTCTTTTTAACACTTCTGCTTTTCATTCTTTTTTTTATATCTTCGAAAAAAATAAAAAAACAAAAATACCAAAATTGTGAGAATATTATTTGTTATTGCAACGAATATTGAATCGGAACCACTTCTGCGCTTTCTGGCCAATTATGAATCGGACCATCAGAAACGAATCAATTCATTCAAATACAATAATTTAGATATTGATGTATTAACTACGGGCATGGGCATCAGTTCAACGATTTACTGGCTGACAAAAACACTGCAGAATAACCGGTATGATATTTGCTTTAATCTTGGCATCTGCGGATCGTACAGTCATTCATCCAACATTGGCGATGTGTATTGGGTAGACAGGGAATCGTTTGCCAACTACGGTTTTATTGACGAAAGCGTATTTAAACATGCCTTTGAAAGTAAGCTCATAAAAGAAGAAACTTACTTTCGCGACAACATTCTGCATTCACCAGCAACCATAAAAATTGATACAATTGAAGCGCTAAATAAAGCACAGGGCGCTACGGTCATTAATTATACCGGTGAAGTGATAAGGTCAACAAATGCCTTTGTTCCACAGATTGAAACCATGGAGGGCGCAGCGTTCTTTTTTGTTTGCCTGCTTGAAAAGATACCGTTTTTTGAGCTACGAAGCATATCAAACCTTGTGATACAACAGGATAAAAAGCAATGGAATATCCCACTGGCTATAAAAACATTATCTGTAAAAGTTAAAGAAATACTCGATGAACTAAATGCAAAACAACTATGACTTTTACACTGGGCATTTCTCCCTGCCCGAATGATACCTTTATTTTTGAACCCCTGATCAATAAACGGATTAACACATCGGGGATTATGTTTAGTGTTTTTTTTGATGATATTGAAAATCTGAATCAATCATGCATCCGCCATGTTCCCGATATCTGCAAAATCAGTACAGCGGCATATCCATCCATAGCCGATCACTATCAGATTCTCACTGCCGGTTCAGCAATCGGGTATAAAAACGGCCCGGTACTGGTAAGCCGGAAAAAAATTTATCCCGACGAGCTATCATCGGTAAACATTGCCATACCCGGCTTTACAACCACGGCCAATCTATTGCTTACCAATCTTTATCCTGATGCAAAAAATAAAAAAGCATATCTCTTTTCAATGATCGAAGAAGTGATTTTATCGGGCGAACAAGATGCAGGATTATTGATTCATGAAAGCCGGTTTACCTACGAAAAAAAAGGATTAAAAAAAATTATTGATGCAGGCGAAGAATGGGAAAAGAGACATCATCTGCCTTTAGCCCTTGGAAATATTATCATCCGCCGCTCACTGCCGCCAACTATCAAACAGCAGGTGAACCAATGGATCAGGGATAGTATAAATTATTCAATCTCACACCCAGGACTGGCACAGCCATTCATTACGGCCCATTCAACCGAAAAAGATGATCAGATTATCAAACAACACATTTCTTTATATGTTAATGATTTCACCTTACATACAGGAGAAAAAGGGAAAGAAGCCATTCAGCAACTTCTTTCGGGCAACACTATAAACTGGGCAGACAGTTACATTGATTAAAATACGGATTGAATGATTATTTTTGTAACCAATAGCATTACTGTATGATCGTTGTTACCGGCGCAGCGGGATTTATCGGAAGCAATCTGGTACATTATTTAAATCATAATGGTTTTAATGATTTAGTCCTTGTTGATGATTTCAGCATTCAAAAAAAACAAAGAAACATCACTAATACAAGATATACATTAAAAATCCACAGGGACGATTTCTTCGAATGGTTGGTAAAAGAACAACGGTTTGTTGAGTTTGTATTTCATATCGGGGCACGTACAGATACGTCTGAATTTGATCCGGCTGTATTTGACAAACTGAATCTGAAATACAGCAAATCGGTATGGCAGATATGTTCGGAATATGGGATTCCGCTGGTTTATGCATCATCAGCAGCCACCTACGGAGCCGGCGAATATGGATATGATGACAATCACGATATTATCCCAAAACTTAAGCCACTGAACCCATACGGGATTTCAAAAAACGAGTTTGATAAATGGGTATTACAGCAGCAACAGCAGCCGGGCTTTTGGGCAGGACTAAAATTTTTCAATGTCTATGGTCCAAACGAATATCATAAAGGACGCATGGCTTCAGTAATTTTTCACGCCTTTCACCAGATAAAAGAGACAGGCCGGCTGAAATTATTCCGTTCTCATAAAGCAGGAATTGCAGATGGAGAACAATCGAGAGATTTCATTTATGTGAAAGATATTACAAAAATATTGATCCACCTGATGCTTAACCGCAGCCACTCCGGCATTTTTAATGCGGGAACAGGAAAGGCAAGAACATTTATTGATCTTGCGAAAAATGTTTTTACAGCAATGAAAAAAGAACCGGTAATTGACTTTATTGACACGCCGGCCGATATACGCAATAAATATCAATACTTCACCGAGGCATCTATGCAAAAACTACGCGAAGTCGGTTATTCGCAACCATTCTACTCGTTGGACGACGGAATCGCTGAATATGTCAGCCAATATCTGATGAACGGCAGCTATCAGCAATCGCAACTCGTTTAATAACTAATCAGAAAGGATAACCAATACCGAGTACAAAATTCCAATCATCTGATATTAATTTGTGGGATCCAAGAATCCAGTTTTGTCCGGATACTGAAGGGTCACGGGCTTTTATCCCCACATCAACACGAAACACAAAGAATGAAAAATCGAATCGTGTACCAAATCCGGTACCAACAGCCAACTCCGAAAAAAAAGTCCCCGGATTAAATAAAGCACCGGGACGGTCATCAACTACTGATAATGCCCAGATATTCCCGGCATCAATAAACAACGCCCCTTCAAGCACCCAGAAAATGTCGAACCGATACTCAAAACTGGCCTCAACCTTCATATCGCCTAACGAGTTAGGAAACCGGGAAAGCGTATCCCGGAAGGTTCCAGGGCCAAGCGTTCGTACTTGCCAGGCACGAATTCCATTTGCACCACCGGTAAAATACTTTTTTTCAAAGGGTAATGCATTGGAATTGTTATAAGGCAATCCGGCGCCCGCAAACACACGATAAACAAACTTATCGGTACGATTTAAGGCCTGATAATAGCGAACATCGAAGTCGGCACGTCCATACTGGGCAAACGGCACGCCAAACAACTGGTAACTGTTCTCAAAAAATGGCCGGTTGGTTGCACTGCTTATGGCAGCAAGCATATTTCCGGCTGTTTCAATGGTGGTTGAAATAAAAATAAAATTTTTACGTCCTGATTTCTGATTATTGAAAATCACATTGTAACGAGAATCGGCAATAAAGTGATCGTTAAAACTATTCTCCAGATAAGTACCTTCTATACGTTTAAGAAAATCGCTTTGCTGACGGCGTGTAGGCAAACGCACAAAATTTATTTCAGCGGGATTAATGGTATGCGTAAAATATTTCGCCGAATGCCAGTTATATCCAAATGACACATTAACAATACGCCGGGTATAATCGGGACGTTTCTGATAATTATAAGTCATCCCCACCAGTGTTTTTGGATTGTACTGTTTCACAAACCTGTCGGCTCGGAAAAAAGGAAGTATAAATTTCGGGAAGGCAATTTTTATTTCCGAGGTAAACTCCATGGTATTGCGAATACCCGTAACACTAAGTATGTTATCCGGCGAATCCTCTATATCGTAACGTTGCTTCATGGCCTCCATACTTCCATGCAACGAAACATCCAAAATCTCAGCACCACCAAATAAATTTTTATGCTGGTATCCAATGCTGCCACCCACGCCCAGATCGCCTGATGAATTTGTGCCTTCAACTTCGGTAGTATACGATTGTACCGGCAGAGTATTTAACTGAATATAACAATCCAGCGGATGCTGGAACATATACAAACTGTCATCGCCCGCTTTCAGATATTTAATATTAATAAACTTAAAAATGCGCAAAGATGAGAGGTGCTTATATGTCAGCCGGTCATCTTCTACCGAGAACAACGAATCGGGTGTAAGATAAACCGACTGAAGCAGGGTTTTCGGTTTAACTAGCGGTTCTCCGATAGAAATAATCGTTGCATGCCTGTATTCCATAGTATCGAACATAGACAGATATTTCTCATCCTTTAACAAAACACGCTGCGGATCATAATCAAGATGAATAACAATATTACGAATACGATAAACAGGATGTGAAATGTCCAAATACCCGCCTGCTGTTTTAACAATCGGATTTTTGACAATTATCAGTATATCTATTGACTTATGAGTTAATGCTGAAGTATCTGCACGATAAATTATATAATCCCTGCTAAATCCGTAATACCCTTTATTACGGGCAATCTTTTCGATTCTCAACCGCTCCTGCTCAAGAACTGAGATGTCGAACAGATCACCGGAATGCAATAATGTTGAAGCGGTGTCGGAAAAGATTATACGGGCTAATAATGTATCAGCTATTTCCCAATTAATCCGACCGATATGAAAAGGTTGATGTGCATCAATTGAATAGATTACTTCGGCCTTTCGTTTGTGTAATTTAACAGTATCACAAACAACAGCATTGCGATATCCTTTATTCACAAAAAAGAGCCGCAACTGATCGGCTGTTTTCTGGGTAAGGAAGGGATCCAACACTACGGGCTCCTCGCCTATCTCGCGCAACCAACGGTTTAACCTACGATCTTTTTTCCCTGAAAGGTTATAGATTCCGAGATGAAACTTTACTCCCAGTACGCGCTTATTCGGCCGTTGCCTGAGATAGGTATTCACCTGTGCGCGGGGTGCAAGGCGTGAATCATACCGTATGGTATTACGGTTCAACATATATTTATCATCCGGAACATACCGTGTTACACGGCAGGATGAAAAAAAAACCGCAGAAATAAAAAGAACAAAAACAAAAAAAAATGTAAAAAATATTTTTGTACAACGGCAAAAGAATCCTCCGGTTAATCGCTTTATCGGGCAGGTCATAAAGAAAAATGCGTATTTTTGTCTTATGGTCTGTGACTGATTATACATTCAATTGAATACAAATTTATTGACAAATATAGTTTAAAGACGCTGAAGTACTATGGCTTTAAATAAAAACATGGTAAAATATATACGTCATTTGTCCGATAAAAAGTTTCGCGACACCGAGAAAGTTTTTATAGCCGAAGGGGATAAAATAATACGCGAGTTACTTACAACCACCGAACCATCGCTTAATGGCTTTATTCCAAAACAAATTTATTGTACAGCAAACTGGCTGAATTCGCTAACTTCAAACACCGTTAAGCAATACCGCGAAAAAATAACTATTCTGGAACCCAATGAACTCTCGACTATCAGTCAGCTTTCAACCGCTCATGAGGCCCTGGCCATTATTACAATGGCTTTACCCTTATTCGACCGGCATACCATTTCATCTACCCATTCATTACTGCTTGACGAAATACAGGACCCCGGAAACCTCGGCACCATCATACGTACAGCCGACTGGTTTGGCATCCGGCATATTTTCTGTACCCGTGGCAGTGCTGATATCTTTAACCCTAAAACCGTGCAGTCAACAATGGGCTCCATATTCAGAGTCAACGTACATTATACGGATACTGCCATTTTGCTCGAAAAAATAAAAAACACCCCTGCATACCCAGTATTTGGGGCATTTCTAAATGGTGAAAATATTTATTCGGTTAATCCCGGATCATGCGGATTAATTGTTTTGGGCAATGAATCGAAAGGAATCTCTCAGCCCCTGCAACAATTAATCAGCAAAAAAATAACCATTCCAAGGCCTTTCAATATCCATACACAAACCGAATCATTAAATGTTGGTGTTGCTGCCGGGATTATCCTGTCGGCATTTTTTGGACAAAGAAATGCTAAAAAAACTCACTTTCAATAATATTCAGAAGAGACATTTTAACCCGGATTTTTCAGTTGATGAAACCAACTGAAAAACGCTCTTGAAAATCTAATCGTTAGCTGGATTGCTAACAATAAGATTTTCTAAGGCGGGGTTACCGCGTTAATGCAATAGAAATGTAGGTTTTATAGTATATAGGAATTTCTATTGCAAAATCGCGGTTTAAAATTTGTGTTTCACAAATAAATTGATATTTTTAACAAAAAAACAACCATGAATCAATCAACCTTAAAACCTCACCTGTTGGCACTTGGATTATTCATTACATTATCGTATGCCTATTTCTCCCCATTGCTACAGGGCAAACGGCTTCAGATGTCGGATATACAAGCCAACATCGGTATGTCGAAAGAGATTGACGACTATCGTGCAAAAACAGGGAAAGAAGCACTATGGACAAACAGTATGTTTGGAGGTATGCCTGCATACCTTATATCCGTCCATTATAATTCGAATCTGATCAGTTATGTAAAACGATTTATGATGGCCGGACTAAGACCTGCCAGCGACCTCACGGTATGCCTGTTGGGTTTCTACATAGCATTGCTGTTGTTTGGTGTCAGCCCGTGGCTAAGCATTGCCGGCGCCATTGCGTTCTCATTTTCATCCTATTTCTTCATCATCACAGAAGCCGGACATTCCGGTAAGGCGATGGCCATTGCTTTTATGTCACCTATAATCGCAGGCAGCTATTATGCATACCGAAAAAAAATCTTCACGGGCGCTGCCTTCGCCGCATTATTTCTTGCATTGCAACTTAGCGCCGTACATCCACAAATCACGTATTATACAGCGATGATTATTCTTTTTCTTATTGTCGTTGAATTTTACCGTGCCATAAAAGAAAAAACTCTCAAACTTTTTTTAACCACCACTGCAGTGCTGGGAATAGCCGCTGTCCTTGCCGGAGCCAGCGACTTTAGCCGGCTATGGTCTATTTATGAATATAGTAAATACTCGATGCGCGGCGGTTCAGAACTATCAACCAGTTCAACCAATCAAACAAAAGGACTGGACAAAGATTATATCACCAACTGGAGCTATGGCATCAGCGAAACATTTACATTGCTCATCCCCGGGTTCAAAGGCGAATCATCACATGCTACACTAAGCACCAATAGCAATACCTATAAAGCGCTGCAAGAAAAAGGAGTAGCAAATCCACAGCAGATTATTAAACAAATCCCCCTGTATTATGGGGACCAGCCCTTTACTTCGGGTGGTGTATACTTTGGTGCATTCGTTATTTTCCTTTTTATATTTGCACTGTTTATCGTAAAAGATAACATCAAATGGTGGCTCGTTGCCGCCACAGTGCTTTCGATCATGCTGGCGTGGGGTAAGCATTTTATGTTTCTCACTGATCTCTTTCTTGAATATTTCCCCGGATATAATAAGTTCCGGACCGTAGCCATGATCCTGGTAATAGCCAATTATACTGTTCCGGTTCTTGGTTTTATTGGATTGCAACAGGCGCTTGAAGGCAAGATAAACAAAGCAACCCTGATTAATGCCCTGAAACTATCCTTTTACATTACCGGCGGACTATGTCTTCTCTTTGCTCTGATACCCGGTATAACCGGAGATTTCTCAGGCGCAACCGACAGCCAGATAGGGTTTCCCGATTGGCTGATCACTTCCATCATACAGGACCGTAAAACACTGCTACGCGCCGATGCGTTCCGCTCTCTCATATTTATTTCTCTCGGCGCAGGTATACTTTGGCTATCTATTAAAAAGAAAATTAAATATAACCAAACCGTAATCGCCATCGCAGCACTGATTTTATTTGATCTCTGGCCGGTTAACAAACGATATCTGAACAATGATGATTTTGATACCAAACGGAATGTTCAGCAACCATTCCGTATGACAACCGCCGACCAGCAAATCCTTCAGGACCCCGATCCCAATTACCGTGTGCTTAACCTCTCGGCAAACACCTTCAATGATGCCGGCACATCTTATTTTCATAAATCGGTGGGAGGTTATCATGGCGCTAAAATTCAACGCTATCAGGATATTATTGAAAATCATATCAGCAATAATAATATGGCCGTGTTGAATATGCTTAATACCCGCTATTTTATCATCCCGCAAAAAAACGGCGAACCAATAGTACAACGCAATTTTGGCACGCTTGGCAATGCATGGTTTGTACAATCATTTAAACTGGTAGCAAATGCCGACTCCGAAATCGTTGCGCTTAACGGGTTTAATCCTGCGCATGAGGCCATCATTGACAAACAATTTGAAAATCACCTGAAGACAAAACAATTTACACGCGATTCACTGGCAACTATATCGCTAACATCCTATCAGCCAAACCGGTTAATTTATGCTTCGAAAACAACAACTGAGCAATTAGCTGTCTTCTCCGAAATTTATTATCCCAAGGGCTGGGAAGTTACAATTGATGGCAAAGAAGCTGCACATTTCAGAGCAAACTATATTTTACGCGCAATGATTGTCCCTGCCGGTGAGCATACTATTGAATTTGCGTTCAAACCAAAACCCTACTATCTTGGCGGAAAAATTTCACTTGCTGCATCATCATTGCTGATCATTCTGGTTTGCTTCATTATTTATATTGAGTTTTTCAAACCCGGCAAACAACCCATAAAGGATTCCGCGATATGAAACAGATACTTATCATTTTAAGCTGCATTACCATTATAGTTAATGCGCAGGAGATTTCAACCTACACCGGAAATTATCCAACCGACCTTTCGGCGGCAGGAGAAGCTACTTACTCATACTATCTGGGCAAATACAATAAAAAAATCAGGCATGGTGATTTTAAATATACCCTCCGTCAAGAGAGCAATATCAGCAAAATATCCTATGATGTAAAAGGAAAATATATCCATGGCTTAAAAAGCGGAACATGGACATACAAAATAACCCTGCACGACTATCTAGAACATAAATTAAAAAATGATTATTCTACCGGCACCATCATTTTCACGGCCGGTTATGCCGATGGGGTTCCACACGGTAAATGGGCATACAGCTACAACCGGAAGATGCGCAAACTCACGGCCTCGGCAAATAACCGCATTGACTGGCAAAAATTTGGCCCCACAATCAACGAACGGATTACAATGGTTTTTAATAATGGAATAATTGTAGATTCTTTCCAAATCCGCCGTCCCGGTTATATTGTTTACGGCCAGTGTAACTGGGAGGGCTTTTATACCGGTCAATGGTTAACTGAACAAAACGGCAAACAGATTATTGAAGAATACAATATGGGGTTTCTCGTTCATCGTGAAACTCATGATATATCTTCTTACACAATAACAGATACATTAAATAATTACAATGATTTTTCCGGCCGGTTATTACTTTTCGACTCCCTTCAACGAACTGAACCGGCACAATTAAAACATATAAATTTCCGTATTGATACAATTCAATTATTAAGTGTCTCGGGCCACCCGATAACACAGGCCGTTAATGATATGATCTTTAACAATCCTTTCCTGCTGTTTCGAAGCATCGAAGGAGACAAATTAGATGCTGCTCATCTGAAAGGACTGAATATTCTTACTATCAGCTATCAGCTGACTGCAAGCGAGCAAGAAAAGCTAAACACTATTCACCTACTTGCATCACAGATTAATAAAATAAATAATGACCTGATAAAATACACCAAAGACGAACAACCCATAACAGATGTATTAACTATACTAAATCGTATAAGCTACTTTAAACGCCTAAGCGATAAATATATCTGTTTGGCCGACAATTACTGTTCATCTGCCGAGATGGCAACAGGAATTGCAGCTGCAAAAAAAGCATGCGCAAACACGATAAACACGATTGAACCAATACCGGCTTTCAGCGACAAAAATAAAGCCATGGACTACTTTATCGCTGACCTTACATCAAAGAAAAAACAAGCCGAAGAAAGTTTCCTGCTGGTAAAAACCAAACTAATGCCTGAATAATTATTTGGTTTTCAAGGCCTCTGCCCCACTTACAATTTCAAGTATCTCCTTAGTAATTGATGCCTGACGTGCTTTGTTGTACTGAAGCGTCAGCGCCTGAATCATCTGCGAGGCATTATCTGTTGCCTGATGCATAGCTGTCATACGTGCACCATGTTCGGCAGCAAAAGAATCGAGCAGTGAACGATAGAACTTTATTTTTAACGACCGGGGAATAAGCCGTACAAGAATAAATTCGCGCGATGGCTCAAAAATATACTCATAAGTAAATGCATGCTCCGTTTTATCTTTCTTATCCTCGGCAACCGGAAGAAACTGTTCGGTAGTAAGCACCTGCACGGCAGCATTCTTAAACTGGTTATAGACAATTTCAATCCGGTCGTATTGTTTATTGATATACATCTTCATCAGTCGCTCAATCACCGGAGATGCATTATCAAACGACAATCCGTTCAAAAGATTATTTTCTTCGGCAATGATACGGTACTTGCGGGCGCGTAAATAATCAAAAGCGCGCTTTCCAATAACAAAAAAATCAACTTTATCCTTTTTAAAGAGTTCTTTATATTTCTCTTCGGCCAGATAAATTGAACGCTTGATAACATTAGAGTTAAAACCACCACATAAGCCCTTGTTGGATGTAATCACAACAATCAAGACCTTATTCAGGTCACGCACTTCGGCATATACATTATTTTGCAAACTAACATCAGCGCTAAGGTTCATAAGAATCTCGTTCAGTTTATCGGCATAAGGCCTGAGCTGCATTATTGCATCCTGGGCTCTTCGCAGTTTAGCAGCCGACACCATTTTCATTGCACTGGTGATCTGCCGTGTAGATTTTACCGATGCAATGCGGGTTCGTATTTCTTTGAGATTTGCCATATTATACGTCCGGCTATTTAAATTTCACAGCTATTTCACGCGCTGCGCTTTCAAGTGTTTTCATTACATCATCGGTAATCGTACCACTTTTCAACAAGTTTAACACATCTTTATGTCTGGCATCCAGATAATCGAGATATTCTGTTTCAAACTGTTTCACTTTATTAAGCGGAATATCTTTGAATAAGCCATTGGTCCCACAAAAAATAATAGCAATCTGTTTTTCCACAGGCATTGTCTGGTGGAGCCCCTGCTTAAGCATTTCAACATTTTTTGCGCCCTTATCGAGTACTGCTTTGGTTGCTTCGTCAAGATCGCTTCCAAATTTTGAAAAGGCCTCAAGTTCGCGATACTGGGCCTGATCGAGTTTCAGGGATCCTGCGATTTTACGCATGGCCTTCACCTGTGCATTACCACCCACACGCGACACCGATATCCCAACATTAATTGCCGGCCGTATCCCCGCATTAAAAAGATTCGATTCAAGAAATATCTGCCCATCAGTAATTGAAATCACATTTGTAGGAATATACGCCGATACGTCGCCTGCCTGTGTTTCAATAATCGGAAGAGCAGTTAGTGATCCACCTCCTTTAACCATTGGCCTGATGGATTCGGGCAAATCATTCATTTTTGCTGCTATCTCATCCGATTCAATAATTTTTGCTGCGCGTTCCAGCAACCGTGAGTGCAAATAAAAAACATCGCCGGGATATGCTTCACGACCAGGAGGACGACGAAGCAAAAGCGAAACTTCACGGTACGAAACGGCCTGTTTCGACAAATCATCATAAATAATTAAAGCATCACGGCCCGTATCCCTGAAAAACTCGCCGATAGAAGCGCCGGCATAAGGAGCATAAAACTGCAAAGCAGCAGGATCAGAAGCCGTAGCAGAAACAATAACTGTATAAGCCATCGCGCCCGATTCCTCAAGTATTTTAGCGATATTAGCAACGGTCGAACCTTTTTGTCCAATAGCCACATAAATACAATACACCGGCTTACCTTGATCATAAAACTCTTTCTGATTAATTATTGTATCAATAGAAATAGAGGTCTTTCCTGTCTGACGGTCACCGATAATCAATTCGCGTTGTCCGCGTCCAATGGGTATCATAGCATCAATTGCCTTAATACCCGTCTGCACCGGCTGTTTCACCGGCTGACGAAAAATCACCTGTGGGGCTTTTCGTTCGAGCGGCATCTCATACAGCTTACCTGAAATAGGGCCTTTACCATCAATGGGTTCACCAATAGTATTAATAATCCTGCCCAATAATCCCTCACCGGCCATAATAGAAGCAATGCGCCGTGTGCGTTTGACCATATCTCCTTCCTTGATCTCATGGGATGGCCCCAGAAGTACTGCGCCAACACTGCTCTCCTCTAGATTAAGAACGATACCCTTAATACCGCTCTGAAATTCGATAAGTTCGTTCGACTGTACCTTGGTTAAACCATGGATAATAGCAATGCCATCGCCCACCTGAAGCACTGTACCTACCTCCTCAAGCTCTGTAGCGTCTTTATACCCTTCAAGCTGCTTTTTTAATATGGCTGATATTTCAGCCGCTTTAATTCCTGACATATCTTATTCGTATTTACAAATTACTATTTTGCATTTCTTTTTTTATACGTTGCAGATGTGCTGCAATACTTGAATCGTATTGTAAATCATCAACACGAAGAACAAATCCTCCAATGATAAGTGGATTAACCTCACTGCTCATCTCAATTTCAGCATTAAGACTCTGGCTTAATACTTTACGAATTCGCATTACTGTATCATCTGTAACCGTTACCGCGGTAGTTAAAACTGCCGACCGGATATTTTTCACCTTCTTATATAAATCAATAAAGCAGCGAACAATATCATCTAAAAATGACTCCCGTTTCTGGTCTGTCACCAAATCAAGAAACTGCATAGTAATACTATTGACCGAAGAAGCAAATGCAGCGCTGATGATTTTCTTTTTATCTGACAATTTCAAAACAGGATTATCCATTAAAAAAGAAAAATCAGGTATATTGCGAAGTACTTCAGCAACATAAATCATATCTGCGTAGAGTATGTCAAGCATCTGTTTCTCTTCGCCCAGCAAAAATAATGCCTTTGCGTAACGGTTGCCAATTTTCCCTTCGTCCATGGCTTAATTAATCTTCATTTCTCTAATTAGTGCATCAATATAATCCTGCTGTTGCTTATTGTCTGACATTTTCTGACGAAGTAATTTTTCGGCAATAGCCACTGATAATTCGGCGACTTGCTTACGGATTTCGCCAATTGCAGCATTCTTTTCATTTTCAATCTGCTGATGAGATTGTTGTATAATATCATTAGCTTCGCGCGATGCTATTTCTTTGGCTTCCAGTATAATCTTTTCCTTCAGCTCTTTTCCTTCCTGAATAATTTTACTTCGTTCCAATTTGGCTTCATCCAGAATTTTTTGATTGTCGGATTTCAGTTTCGACATTTCATCTCTGGCTACCTGTGCAGCTTCAAGCGCTTCCTCTATAGATTTTTCACGCGCTTTCATGGCTTTCAGTATCACAGGCCATCCAAATTTTGCTAAAATAAAAAATACGGTACCAAAAGATACAAGCATCCAAACAAATAATCCAAATGCCGGGGTTACAAGATCCATAATTATTTAAGTTAAATGGTTTGTCGTTGTAAAAGGGTGTTGCATTTCCAACACCCCAAACTTTTCTTTACACAAATAATACCAGGAAACATACTACCACAGCAAAGAAGGCAACCCCTTCGATGAGCGCAGCAGCAACGATCATGTTTGCACGGATATCACCGGCTGCCTCGGGCTGACGGGCAATTGATTCCATTGCCGTTCCGCCGATACGTCCGATTCCGCTGCCTGCTGCCATTGCGGCAATTCCTGCTCCAATAGCTGCACCAACTTTGCCTAAGGCCGCTGATGCTTCGAGTAATACTAATAATGAAATCATACGTGTATATTTAAGTTTAACAATAAAAACAATTCAATGCTCCTCATGATGCTCGGCTGTTGCCATTCCGAAATACAATGAAGACAGCAAAGTAAAAACATAGGCCTGAATAAGCGCCACCAGCAATTCAAGCATAGCCATAAAAACAGTAAACAACACCGAGAGCAGGGATGTGGCATAACCCAGGCCGGGACTCATTTCTCCAAAAATAAAAATCAAACTGAAAAAAGCCAATGCAATAATATGTCCGGCACTGATATTTGCAAACAACCGAACCGTAAGCGTAAATGGTTTAGTTAGAGTACCTACCAGTTCAATAACCGGTATCAGGGGTATGGGTATCTTCAACCACCAGGGAATACCCGGGGCATTAAATATCTCGAGCCAGAAATGCTTATTACCGCTAACAAGCATTATCGTAAAAGTAAATAATGCCAAAGCAATTGTAACGCTGATATTGCCTGTTACATTAGCTCCACCGGGAAAGAAAGGAATCAATCCCATAAGGTTATTGAACCAGATAAAAAAGAAAATTGTAAGCAGATAAGGCATAAACCGCTCATATTTGTGTTCGCCAATGGCGGGCTTTGCTACTTCATCACGAATAAACAGAATGATCGGTTCAAACAGCGACTGGGCGCCCCGTGGCGCCTCCATGCCACGTTTCCGGTATGCTGCGGCAACCGACAAAAAAACCCACAGCATAATTATAGCGCTGGCAAATGTTGCTGCAACATTTTTAGTTATTGATAAATCCAAAGGGACAATTTCTTCATCGGAGCCGGCTATTTTCTCAACAATTTTACCCGCATTAACACCACTGTGAGCAATTTCGAAGCCATGATAAGCAGCATGACCATGATGAAAATTAGAGGAGAGAAACAGATGCCATCCTGTATGCTTACTTCTGACAATTACCGGTAAAGGAATACTGATGTGTTTTGACCTGAATGTAAAAATATGCCAAGAATAAGCATCCTTAATATGATCGAAAATAAAATCTTTTGGCTTAAAACGCTCTTTCGCGTGACTGTTTGTGTGTTGTTCTGCTGCATTATGATGTTCATTGGCTATAAGAGGAGTAACCAGCATTAGAAGACCGGCAAGGGCAATTTGTGTGTATCGGCTCATGTTTAAGCTTTCTATCCAACACAAATCTAAATAAATTTATTTGTAAAAACTTATTTTTTTTCCTTTAAAAAATGCAGAATCGCAGAAATTTCATAAACCGAATAAATAATATATAAAACACTGAAAAACAAGACAAACTGCACTAAAGATACGAATATAACAAGTACATAAAAAATAAAAAAACCAAGAGAAATGAATAATTTAAGAAAAATGGCCACCATAAATACCCGTGAAAACGCCGGCAGATTATTTTCGGCAAAATGATACAGAGGTATTAAAAATGCAATACTGACAACAAAAAAAAAGAGTAATACAAAAGGATAAACCGATAACAAACCGGGATTAATAACAGT
>CAZRNJ010000016.1:0-21110 GCA_964601385.1 uncultured Bacteroidales bacterium
GTCCAAACACTGATGCATAATCACTCATACCGGCAAACTTTGCGATCTGACAGGCCTCTTCACCGCTAAACCCGTTTGGCGAAGGACGCACATTTGCCGGTGCATCGCACTGCCGAACAGCGTTCATATCAAACGAAACAAGTGATGCATCCCGGAGCAGGGGTTCACACAGTAAGATATCCGACTTTACCTCGCCCAGCCGCACTGTACTATATAAACGGCTATTTAAGTCGTTCACCTGATTATAATTAGTAAAATAACTCTGATATCCCAGCAGCGTAAGATCGAACAATGGCAACGCCGAATTCTCATCAATAATCCGCGATAAAAAATTCTCTGAATCCATTCTTTCAGAATAATTTCCGGTATCCGATTTTGCATCGGTCAAAACCATATTCACTTGCAGTTTAAGAAATTTAAATGCCAGGAAAGCCGAATACGTCAAGCTATGGCTGCCACCAATCAATACGACAGCAATATTGCGAACCAGCAATTCTACCATTACATCCCTAAGGCCGAAATAGACATCTTTTATATCATTCCCGGTTTTGAAATTTCCTAAATCCGCAATATTCATTTTCGAATGGAGCCGTGATAACTGGTAGAGCTTATTACGGATAGCATCCGGGGCCAATGCTGTATCGGCATTCAAGGTATCCCTGCCCTCAGGGACGCCAATAATCACCGCATCATACTTATCAATAGTTGTTATCTGGTTATTTTCAGTATAAATATCAAGCGCTGAACACAATGCATCAGCCGGCTCAACATAAGTGTATTGTGGCCGTTTTAGCCCAACCGGATTAAAATAATCAGAAATCCTCATGCACTGTTATGCTCACTTTTTAGTTTTTTTCTTAGCCCGTACACTGGCCGGCTTTTTTTTGACCGATGCTGATTTTACCTGTTTCGACCCGGATGCTTTCTTTGCTGACTTTGATTTACTCCGGGTAATCTTTTTATTTACTGGTCGTGACGAAGATTTCGACTGCCGGTTATGATTGTTTTTTCCACTTGATTCAATAATTCTCAAACACTCATCCAATGTCAATGATTCCGGGGCCACAGCGCGAGGAATTTTATAATTTTCCTTTTCATACGAAATATAAGGCCCATAACGTCCATTGAGTACTTTAAGTCCAGGTTTTTCAGCAAACTCGGCAATCAGTTTGTTTTTCTCCAGTTCCCTGCGTTCAATAATAATGGCAATGGCCTGGTCAAATGTAATAGTAAAAGGTTCTCCTTCAGTTTTACGAATTGAATAATACTTTCCCTTATGATTAATAAATGGGCCAAACCTTCCAATGCCGGTGGTTACTTCATGCCCTTCAAATTGTCCTAATTTACGGGGAAGTTTGAATAATTCCAGTGCTTCTTCAAGAGTTATTGTTTCAAGGTACTGGTGTTTAAGCAAACTGGCGAACTGAAGCTTTTCATCTTTTGTATTATCGCCTAATTGTACCATAGGCCCAAAACGGCCAATCAGTACCGTAACCGGCCTGCCGGTTGCCGGATCAATACCCAGTTCGCGACGGCCACGGCTTCTTTCGCTGTTTTTGAGTGAGTCCTCAACCTTTTTATGAAATGGTTTATAGAAAGTACTCAGCATTTTAGTCCATTCCATCTGCCCTTCGGCAATTTCATCAAATGTTTTCTCAACAGATGCCGTAAAATTATAATCAATAATATCATCAAAATTATTCATCAAAAAATCGGTAACAATCATACCAATATCCGTAGGAAACAATTTTGATTTCTCATTGCCAGTTGTTTCACTTTTTATTTCCTCTGTAACCTTCTGATTTACTAAAGTTAATTGAATAAAATTACGATCTGTTCCCGGCCTGTCTTCTTTTACGGCATATCCACGGTTAAGCACAGTAGAAATAGTGGGGGCATAGGTTGAAGGACGGCCGATGCCCAGTTCTTCGAGTTTACGCACCAGACTGGCCTCTGTATATCGTGGAGGATAATGAGTAAACCGCTCCACGGCAAACATCTGAAGCATGGCGAGCGATTCACCGGCTGTAAGCTGAGGGAGCATATTTTTTTGATTTTCATCTGAATCATCATCAGTTGATTCGGCATATACTTTCAAAAAACCATCAAATAAGATTACTTCACCCGATGCGATAAGCTGTCGTGGAGAACCAGAGACCGTTACGGTGGCGGTTGTTTTTTCAATTTCTGCCTCTTTCATCTGAGAGGCAACGGTCCGCTTCCAGATCAATTCGTACAGACGCTTTTCGGCATTGGTTCCATTAACCGAGGACTGATCCATATACGTTGGCCGGATAGCTTCATGAGCTTCCTGCGCTCCTTTACTTTTGGTTGTATATTGACGGGTATGAGAGTATTTAGCGCCATACAAGGATGTAATAATCTCCTTTGAAGCATTTAAAACAGTGGCAGACAGGTTCACTGAGTCGGTACGCATATAACTGATTTTTCCAGCTTCGTACAGTTTTTGTGCAACCGACATCGTTTGTGCTACCGAGAATCCCAGTTTACGACTTGCTTCTTGCTGTAATGTAGATGTTGTAAATGGAGGAGCCGGAAACCGCTTTGCCGGTTTGGTTTTAATATCGCCAACCGTAAAAGTTGCTGTACTGCATAGATTCAGAAAATTTCGTGCTTCATCCTTATCGGTAATCCGCTCGTTAAGTTCAGCCGTAAACTCAGCCGAATTTTTATGTGCTGATTTATATTGTCCGGTAATCCTGAACGACGAAGTACTGGTAAATGCAATTATTTCGCGTTCACGTTCTACCAGTAACCGCAAGGCAACCGACTGCACTCTTCCGGCCGACAATGCTGGTTTTACTTTTTTCCACAATATAGGCGACAACTCATATCCAACAATCCTGTCCAGTATACGACGGGCCTGTTGGGCATTCACCAGATTCTGATCAATATACCGAGGTTTCTTCACTGCCTCAAGAATAGCATTCTTGGTAATCTCATGAAACACGATACGTTTTGTCTTTTGCGGATCCAGCCCCAGAACAGCGCACAGATGCCAGGCAATTGCTTCGCCTTCGCGGTCCTCGTCTGTTGCAAGCCATACCGAAGAAGCTTTTTTCGTTGCATTTTTCAGATCTTTAACTAAATTCTTCTTATCTTCGGGAACAACATAGTCAGGATTGAAACCATTTGCAACATCAATACCGAAGGCCTTGGGCGATAGATCACGAATGTGTCCGTAACTGGAAACAACCGTAAAATCTTTCCCCAAAAATTTAGCTATGGTATTAGCTTTAGCCGGTGACTCAACTACAACAAGATTTGACATATTAAAAATTTAGCGAAGATAAAAAATAGTTATAAAAAAAATAAAGAATTAACTTTGACCGCAAAAGTGCAAAAATATGACAAATAATATTAATCCGTATAAACGTCATGTTTTTATTTTCTGGACATTGTTCTGTCTGCCGTTCATTCTATTGCTGATATTATTTACTGCAATACTTAATGGGCATCTTGGATTTATGCCGGCCTTCGAGGACCTTGAGAATCCGAAAAGCTACCAGGCATCAGATGTTTTTTCAGGCGATGGACAAATCATCGGTAATTTTTATTATCAGAACCGTTCATCCATTGATTTTAAAGATTTATCGCCCAATATTGTCAAAGCCATTATTGCAATTGAAGATATTCGTTTTGAAAAACACAGCGGCATTGATGAGCGTGGCCTGATACGCGTACTTTTCAAGACATTGCTGATGGGAATTCACGAATCGGGCGGCGGAAGCACTATCACTCAACAGTTAGCCAAGAACCTGTTTGGCAGGGATACCTCTGATTATTCAAACGCCTTGATGAATAAAGCAAAACTGGCAATTACAAAATTTAAGGAATGGATAACGGCTGTACAACTTGAAAAAAATTATACAAAGAAAGAAATTTTGGTAATGTACCTGAATACCGTTTTTTTTGGCAGCAATGCCTATGGTATTAAAGCAGCCGCCGAGACCTATTTCAACACTACTCCCGACTCGCTGAAAATTGAAGAAGCAGCATTACTGGCCGGAATTATCAATGCTCCCACACGGTTTAATCCTGTTACCAATCCGGGACGTTCCATTCAGCGGCGCAACATCGTTTTGGCACAAATGATGAAATATCAATTTATCACCAGAAAAGAATTTGACTCGCTGGTATTTATTCCCATCCGGCTCAGGTATAAAGTCAGCGACGAGAATGAAGGCCTTGCGCCTTATCTGCGTGAATACATCCGGGTTACCATGACAGCGGAAAAACCACAACGAAAAAACTATTTTGATATTCATTCGTTTTTCCGTGATTCGCTTGAATGGGAAAACAATCCGTTATACGGCTGGACCCATAAAAATAAAAAACCGGACGGAAAACCCTATGATCTTTACCGGGACGGGTTACGCATACATACAACCATCCATTCGGCCATCCAGCGATATGCCGAGGAGGCCTGCAAAGAGCATATCAGCATCTATCTGCAAAAAGAGTTTTTTGCTGAAAAGAAAGGCCGCAAAATTGCACCTTTCTCTGATGATCTAACCACTGAGCAAATCCAGGCCATTTTACAACAAGCCATGACCGGCAGCAGAAGATATAAACTGTTACGGCAGAAAGGTATATCACCGGACTCTATCAACAAGAATTTCAAGAAACCCGTTCGAATGAAAATTTACACCTGGTCAGGCGAACGCGACACCTTTTTGTCGCCGTGGGATTCTATCCGTTACTATAAACATATCCTGCGGTTTGGATTTATTGCCCTTGAGCCGTATACCGGTGAAGTGAAGGCATGGGTGGGCGGACCTTCGTTTAAATATTTTAAATACGATGGGGTTAAAACAAGCCGTCGCCAGGTCGGTTCAACCATTAAACCATTTCTTTATACATTAGCCATGCAGGAGGGCTATTCTCCCTGTTACGAAGTACCAAACGTAGCACAAACATTCCAAATGGGAGATACCATCTGGACGCCGAAAAACTCCGATATTTCAGGCAAAGAGGGACAGATGGTTACCCTGCGATGGGGACTCGCAAACTCGGTGAATTATATTTCGGCATGGCTGGTAAAACAGTTTAATCCTGTTGCTGTTGTTGACATCATGCGTAAGATGGGTATTACGGGATATCTGCCGGCCGTTCCATCGCTGATACTGGGCACACCTGAAATATCTCTGTATGAGATGACCGCGGCCTACACCACATTCCCCAATAAAGGTGTATTTATCGCGCCCTTTGTTGTTAGCAGGATTGAAGACCGTACAGGAACGGTAATCACACGATTCCATCCTCAGAAAAAAGAAGCCATCAGTGAACAAACGGCGTATCTTATGATTAATATGATGCAGGGCGTAGTGAACTCCGGTACAGCAGTGCGATTACGATATAAATATAATTTCACCAACGAAATTGCCGGAAAAACCGGTACTACTCAAAATCAGAGCGATGGATGGTTTATCGGATGTACACCCAAATTAACAGCGGGCGTATGGACTGGCGGAGAACTCCGCGCTATTCACTTTGACGGAATTGCAATGGGTCAGGGTGCCTCAACAGCACTCCCCGTATTTGCATTGTTTATGAAAAAAATATATGCTGACACTTCGCTTCATATATCGGTAACTGATGTTTTTGAACGTCCGGACAATTTCAATGTCAACACTAATTGCATTGATGTTTATCAAAATCAATATAACGAAGACGATCTCATCCTTGAATAATCCGGGATTTTACAGTTCAAAAATTGCAAAATCCCAGTAAATTAACGTGCAATTCAATAAGATTGTTCAGTAAGATTCTCTGGACGTCTTCCCTGTCTGAACAAATATTTGTATAAATCTTCGATACGTGCCAGATAATTGATGCGAATAGAGAAATTCGTTTTCCCCAGGTTTTTTTTATCATACCGTGAAATAAACACTTCAGAGAATCCCAATTTTTCGGCCTCTTTTATCCGTTGAACAATACGATTAACAGGCCTGATCTCGCCTGAAAGCCCAACTTCGGCACAGAAACAATATTTTTTATTGATGGCCATTTCGGTTGAAGATGACAACACCGCAGCCACAACTGCCAGGTCAATGGCAGGATCGTTAACCTTCAAACCGCCGGCAATATTCAAAAAAACATCCTTTGTTGCCAGCCGGAATCCGGCTCTCTTTTCGAGTACAGCTAATAACATATTTAACCGCCGGTAATCGTAGCCCGTTGCCGAGCGCTGCGGAGTACCATAAACCGCCGAGCTGACCAGCGCCTGAATCTCAATCAGAAAAGGCCTGAAACCATCTATGGTTGCTGCAATGGCAATACCGCTTAATTCCTCATCACTATGCGATAATAGGATTTCTGAAGGATTAATAATTTCTTTCAACCCGTAATCATGCATTTCGAAAATTGCCAGTTCTGATGTCGCGCCAAAGCGATTCTTCATTACACGCAAAAGCCGGTACATATTATTCATGTCTCCCTCAAACTGAAGCACAGTATCAACAATGTGTTCAAGCAGTTTAGGGCCGGCAATATGTCCTTCTTTATTGATATGTCCTATCAGAAAAAAAACCGAACGGCTTTCTTTAGCCAGACGCTGGAGCGCTGAAGTACATTCCCTAATTTGAGACACGCTACCCGGTGCCGATTCCATTGTATCTTTGAATAAAGTTTGAACCGAATCAATAATCACAACGGCCGGTTTCAGGTTATTACAATGTAAAATAATGGACTCAAGATGCACTTCACTAAGCAAAAAACACTTATCATTAGAGATATTTATCCGCTCAGCCCTCATTTTAATCTGCTCTTCACTTTCTTCTCCAGAGACGTACAAAACAGTTCCTGCCATTATTTTCATGGCCATCTGTAAGCCAAGAGTAGATTTTCCGATTCCCGGTTCACCGCCCAGTAATATCATGGATCCCGGAACAAGCCCTCCGCCCAACACACGGTCTAATTCGCCAATATGAGTGGATATCCGTTTTACATTACCGGTAATGACTGATGCAAAAGATTTCGGTTGATTTCCCGATGAGGGCAGTGTTAATCTGGCCGATTTGCTTTCTTTTGCCACAACCTCTTCAACATAAGTATTCCATTCATTACACGAAGGACAACGGCCAATCCATTTAGCCGACTCGGCACCGCACTGCTGACAAATAAAAACTGTGCGTTGTTTAGCCATACCCATCAGCGTTTTGAAAGAATACTGCTTGTTGAATAGCCCACCGTAAGTGGTATAGTAACCACCTCGCCGCCCCGGGCCGTAACAATTTCACTGCCCACAATCTCTTCCTTTTTATAATCGCTGCCCTTCACCAGAACATCGGGTTGTATTTCACCGATTAACTCAAGGGGAGTATCTTCGTCAAACAGAATAATATAATCAACGGTTTGCAGCGAAGCCAGTACCAATGCTCGTGCAATTTCGTCCTGCACCGGGCGGTTGCTGCCTTTCAGCCGCCGTACCGAATGATCTGTATTCAAGCCAACTATTAACACATCGCCCAGCGATGCGGCCTTTGCCAAATATTCAATATGTCCCCGGTGTAAAATATCAAAACATCCATTGGTAAAAACCACTTTCCGGTTTTTAAAACGCAATAATGCCATTATTTGCGGAAGACGAGTACGATCAACTATTTTTTGTTGTATTATCTGCAGTTTGTCCATCGCGTTCCCTTTTATTTTTAATAAA
Organism: uncultured Bacteroidales bacterium; assembly: GCA_964601385.1. GTDB lineage: Bacteria > Bacteroidota > Bacteroidia > Bacteroidales > JBBRXJ01 > CAZRNJ01. The sequence goes on from CAZRNJ010000016.1 coordinate 7,682, forward strand.
AAAAGTAATGGCCAGCGAAAGTATTCCCAACACAATCAGCAATAATGTTTGCGACTCATGGGAAATAGTGGCATAGGCCAATCCCTGTTCTTTTGTTAAACCATATAACAAGGTTAATCCGAGTGTAACAAAATAATGAAAAGCGCCAAATCCGCCCTGAACGGGAGCCGTCATTCCAAAGGTACCTACAACCAATAAAAATAATCCGTCAACAGGTTGAAAGATTGTAACATTAGGCAAAGCGAAAGAAATAAAAAACGACATGGCCCAATACATCGTCCAAATAATGAACGTATGCAATAAAAACCAACGTTTTCCCTTCATTTTAAAAACAGCTTTGATGCCCGACAATACACCCTTAACCATTCCTTTTGCTTTGAGAAATACCGGCGACTGATGCAACCTGTCTTTAAATAAATGATAAAGCAATATCATTCCGCCGAGTACCAGTACCAGAGAAAGCCAGAAAAGAAATGAATAACCCAGTACGCCATAGAATTTTTTGACCATCGGGATAAATATTTCATTATGAATGAAATTCCCAAACCGGTCAGCTTCTAAAAAAACAACGAGTACAATAAGCAGAAAAAAAGTAAGCAGGTCAAAAGCCCGTTCAATAATTACTGTGCCAATAAGTTCATCAACCGGTATTTTCTCTTTCTTGCCAAGGACACCGCAGCGCGTAACCTCTCCCAAACGGGGAAAGGCAATATTAGCGAGATATCCGATCATAACCGCAGAAAAGCTGTTAAGCAAAGAGGGCTTATATCCAAGCGATCGGATAAGGAGTGACCACCGGTAAGCACGACTGATATGAGAAATCGTACCAAACAGTAGTGTAACAAATATCCATACAAGTTTAACTTCACGCAGATAATCCACCATCAGGTTAAGGTTAGTTCCTTTAAATGACATATAAAGGAGCAATGCGCCAATGCACAGAAAAAATAAAAAATTAATAACTCTTAGCAAAAATGGTTTCATTGATTTTTTATGATTAAAAAAATATCGCTAAAGCTATGATAAGCTTAATCAGCCAAACCGCTCAGCTTATTGGTTTTAGTATCAGGAAAAATAATCACCGGTTTATGTTGTCGTGCTTTATCCTGTTCCATCTGTGCATAAGATAGGACAATGATAACATCGCCAACAACCACTTTCCGGGCAGCAGGGCCATTCATACAAATAACTCCCGAATTCCGTTCACCTCTGATTACATAAGTTGCAAAACGCTCGCCATTATTAATATTCAACACTTCAACCTTTTCAAATTCGCAGAGATCAGCAGCTTCCATGAGTATTTCATCAATGGTTATACTGCCAATATAATCGAGGTTTGCTTCAGTAACCGTAACTCTGTGTATTTTTGATTTCAGGACTTCAATCTGCATATTGATTTTTAATGATTAGCAGTCAAATTTAAAGAAATAATTTCATATTGTCTATAAGCCGCACATTGCCGGCCTTTACAGCTACAAAGATACGCAGCGTTATGTTCCGGCTACTATCGTATACGGGCTGAAAATTATTCTCATCGGCAATCTCAACATATTCGGGGATTAATCCTGCTTCTTCTATCCTGGCCCATACTCCCGATTTTATATCATTACATGATAGCCGGCCGGCCATTTCCTGTGCCCAATTCAATGCACGCGGAATAGCCGATGCTTTTTCTCTATATTCGGCTGTCAGCAGACGGTTACGGGAACTCATTGCCAGGCCATCCTGTTCACGGATTGTAGGACAGGCAATAATTTGCACAGCAAAATGATAATCGCTTACCAGCTTACGGATAACAGCCAATTGCTGAAAATCTTTTTCGCCAAAATAGGCATTGCATTTACCAACCAGCGTAAAAAGAATAGAAACCACTTTTGCTACACCATTAAAATGGCCGGGACGATGAATACCCTCCATTACCCTGTCGAGATGCCCGAGGTCAAATATACGGTTGTCTCTGTCAGGATATATTTCATTCACATCCGGAATAAACACTACATCACTGTCACGAAGACATCCGGCAAGCAGGGCTAAATCATCTGTTTCAGGCCTGGGGTACCGTATAAAATCCTGATTATCATTAAACTGTTCAGGATTAACAAAAATACTGACAATAACCAGTGGGTTATCCTTTAACGCGCAATTTATCAAAGAGATATGTCCATCGTGCAATGCTCCCATTGTAGGCACAAAACCAATATCCTGTAGAGTTAACCTATTGATTTCAAGCGATTCTTTTAATTCCAATATTGACCTTAGCACCTTCATTTTCAATTGCTTTACTAATTTGCAAAGATGTAAATAAATGGTAATCATTTATCTATATATAGATTTTTTTTATTAATTTTGCATTCCAATCCACCAAAAAAGCACAAACACATGGAGCGTGTCCGAGTACTTTTTATATTTCAGGAAATTACACCTTATCTGCCCGAGACGCATCTTTCATTAATAGGACGTAATCTTCCGCAGGGCATCCAGGAAAGAGGAAAAGAGATACGCACGTTTATGCCCAATTACGGTATTATTAACGAGCGCCGGCACCAGTTGCATGAAGTTATCCGGCTCTCGGGCATGAACCTGATCATCAACGATACCGATCATCCGCTGATTATTAAAGTTGCCTCTATACAATCGGCACGAATGCAAATATATTTCATTGATAATGAAGATTTTTTCAGCCGAAAATATATGCTCAAGGATGAAAATAATCACGATTTTGCCGATAACGATGAACGATTGGTTTTTTACAACCGCGGAGTAATCGAAACGATCATTAAACTTAACTGGTCACCGCATATCATCCATTGCCACGGCTGGTTTACAAGTTTGCTTCCGTTATACATTAAAAAATGCTATTTTGATAATCCGCTTTTTGCGAATACAAAAATTGTGTATTCACTGTATGATAATGTTTTTACCAAACCTTTCAGAAATGGTTTTAAAAATAAAGTTATACACGACGGGATTACAAAAAAAGACATTGAAATACTTAATGAACCGAATTGTAACAATATTCAAAAGCTAGCCATAAAAAACAGTGACGGAGTGATTGTTGCAGGCAATAAAATTCACCCTGAGTTAAAAGAATACCTGAAAACTTCGAAGAAAAAAACGATGAATCATGAAGAGCCAAATTATGTTGACAGGTATTCAGAATTTTATGACCAGTTATTGAAAGAATGAGCCATCCGGTTAAATATCTTTTCCCTGTATTGCTTATCGCTTTGTTGCAAGGTTGCGAGGATGATCCGAACTCGTTAGGTAAAAATATTATTCCGGTACGCGACAGTGTGGTTATTGACGAATACCGTGATATTCAAATGCATGTATTAACCTATGACTCTGCCGAGTCATCAAACACCGATTATGCAATGCTTGGCGCATATTATGATACTGATTTCGGATTTACCTATTGTTCGTTCATGACTCAATGGCTTCCCGCATCATTCACCGATATTACTGGTTCAATCAATACTATTGACTCGGTAGTGCTAACACTGGCAGTAAATACTGCAAACGGACCACTAACCGCATATCAGGAATTACTCGTTTATCCGGTTACTTCATCATTTACTAATGTTAACTATTCAAATACCGATATGTCTGGTTATTATCAGGAAAATCAGCTTACTGCCGATAATCCTGTTACTTATAAAATCAACAACTCACAATTACGGGTAAAACTGTTAAATTCGTATTTCAGCACAAATTTACTGGCAACGGGAACCGGAAGTAATTATTTGGATCAAAATACATTTTTTAATTTTTTCCGCGGACTCTATTTCGGGCTTATCAGTAATAATAATATATCTGATGGCGGAATTGTCACATTCGATCTGAAAAATTCAAATACACGTATTGCCGTGCATTACAATGGAAGCCAGGTATTCAACTATATCGTTACCGACTCGTGCAAGCGGCTAAACCTGTTCACTCATGATTATAGCAAAACCGGATTTTCAAAATACATCAACGACACAGTCACTGCCCTTAAATCCGGTTACATACAAACCATGGCGGGGGTACAATGTATGGTGAAATTCACAAAACCACAGCAATGGCGAAATCATCCGGCTATTCTAAAAGCAGAACTGATAATCCCTATTTATACTCCATCTGTTTACGGAGTTCCGGGACAGATTACAGCAACCACTCTCAGCAATGAGGGCAAGCCGGATCTTCTTCCCGACGATCCCTTTAATACAACAACAGAATATTTTGACGGGAAACTTAATAATAATGAATACCGGATAAACATCACCCGCTTTGTAAATGAATGTAATCTCGGGAAAAGAAAATATGCCCATTTATATCTCTTTCCCGGTTATTACAAAGAGTATAACAGCAAAAACTATCTGATTTATCAGGCATCCGCTGCTGGCCAGGCAATCATCAAACCAGCCGATGCGCAGGGCATACGGATAGAGATTACCTATTTAAAAATAACAAATTAATTATGTGTGGAATTGTTGGATATATCGGAGGAAAACAAGCATACCCAATCATTATCAACGGGCTTAAGCGATTAGAATACCGTGGCTATGACTCGGCCGGAGTTGCTATTTTCAATGGCACCAATGTTAACACCTATAAATGTAAAGGAAAAGTCAGTGATCTTGAAAATCATATCCATAAAAAAAACACCGATGGTAATATCGGAATCGGCCATACACGTTGGGCAACGCATGGCGAACCCAACGACATTAATGCTCATCCGCACACCTCACAAAATGGGCACTTTACGCTAATCCACAATGGCATTATCGAAAACTATGCCCGGTTGAAAAAGAAATTAAAAGATCGCGGATACAGTTTTAAAAGTGAAACCGACACGGAGGTTCTTGTCAACCTGATTGAATATATTTACCTTAAAGGCAAAGAGTTGGATGTAGATGCTGAAATAGCGGTACGTCTGGCATTGTCGAAGGTTATTGGTGCATTCGGCATTATTGTTATGTCGGCTGATGAACCTGAGAAATTGATTGTTGCCCGGCGAAGCAGCCCAATTGTTATTGGTGTTGGCCATAAAGAATATTACATTGCATCTGATGCCACACCTTTAGCCGAACACACAAAAAATGTTATTTATCTGAATGATGATGATGTGGTTATTCTCAGCCGCGAACAGTTAATTCTGAAAAATATCCGAAACGACCAATTAACACCAAAGGTACAAAAACTTGATCTTGAAATCGGGGATATTGATAAAGGCGGCTACGAACATTTTATGTTGAAAGAAATTTTTGAACAGCCACGTTCTATACTGGATACCTTCAGGGGCCGTGTGTCACCCGACATGAACTCAATACATCTGGGCGGGCTCTATGATGTGATTGACCGCATCATCAATGCCAAACGTATAATCATTATCGGATGTGGCACATCCTGGCACGCCGGTTTAGTAGGTGAATATCTGCTTGAAGAGTTTGCACGTATACCGGTTGAAGTAGAATATGCATCTGAGTTTCGTTACAGAAACCCAATAATATACAATGATGATGTAGTGATTGCCATCAGCCAGAGTGGTGAAACAGCCGACACCATGGCAGCTATCCGGATGGCCAAAGAGGCAGGCGCATTGGTATTGGGCGTATGCAATGTTGTTGGTTCAAGTATTGCGCGTGAAACCAATGGCGGTGTTTATACCCATGCCGGACCGGAAATTGGCGTTGCCTCAACAAAGGCATTCACTGCACAAATAACAGTATTATTCATGATTATGATGGTTATTGCACGCAAAAAGAACATCATGAGTCAGGAACAGTATAAAGAACTGATTCATGAACTGGTTAAAATACCCGATAAAATAAAAAAGATACTAACACATAATAAAAAATATAAAGAACTGGCTGCTGTGTTTAAAACAGCCACTAATTTTTTATACCTCGGGCGTGGCTATCTTTTTCCGGTAGCTCTTGAAGGCGCATTAAAACTAAAAGAAATTTCCTATATCCATGCCGAAGGTTATCCCGCTGCCGAAATGAAGCACGGCCCCATCGCATTGATTGACGAAAATATGCCGGTAGTTGTTATTGCCACGCACGATAAATCATACGATAAAATTGTTAGCAATATTCAGGAGATCAAAGCCCGAAACGGAAAAGTTATCGCAGTTGTGAGTGAAGGAGATAAAACCATCCGCAACATGGCCGATTATGCATTGGAAGTACCGCTAACGCACGAAGCACTTGCGCCGCTGCTTACCGTTGTTCCACTTCAGCTCCTGTCCTACTATATTGCTGTTATGCGTGGTTGTAATGTTGACCAGCCCCGAAATCTTGCAAAATCGGTTACTGTAGAATAACATCTGCTACCGGTGACCATACTGGCTCTTGTAGTAAGATGTATAATCACCTGATAAAATATCCGACAACCACTGCTCATTCTGCAGATACCAGTCAATAGTTTGATTCAAGCCCTGTTCAAAAGGAGTAGCCGGTTTCCATCCCAGTTGCCGCTGCAATTTTGATGAATCAATGGCATAACGCAAATCATGTCCTGCCCTGTCTTTAACAAACGTGATCAACTTTTCCGATTCACCCGGTTTCCGTCCCAGTTTAACATCCATAAGAGTACATACCAATTTTATCAGATCAATGTTTTTCCATTCATTACTGCCTCCGATATTATACGTCTCACCGATAACGCCCTTATGAAAAATTAAATCAATGGCTTGAGCATGATCAATCACATACAACCAGTCACGGATGTTTTCACCCTTTCCGTAAACCGGAATAGGTTTACTGCTTTTAACATTATTAATAAGTAACGGAAGCAATTTTTCGGGAAACTGATTAGGGCCGTAATTATTTGAGCAATTTGAAATTACTACTGGCAGATTATACGTGTGATGCCAAGCCCTGACGAGATGATCAGAAGAGGCCTTGGAAGCAGAATAGGGGCTTCGCGGGGCATAAGGAGTTGTTTCAGTAAAATATCCTTCGGCACCCAAAGAGCCGTATACCTCATCCGTTGAAACATGATAAAATAATTTGCCTTTCGTATCAATCCATGCAGCGCGGGCGGCCTCAAGAAGTGAGGATGTCCCATTCACATTGGTTACAATAAAATCAAGAGGTCCCGATATTGAACGGTCAACATGCGACTCAGCGGCCAGATGAATAACCGCATCAAACTGAAACTGTTGAAATAAACCGGAAATAAATGGTTTATCGGCAATATCTCCCTTTACAAAAGTATAATTGGAACGGGCATGAATATCCTCGAGGTTTTTCAGATTGCCTGCATACGTTAATTTATCAAGATTTACAATATGATAATCACTGTACTTTGTTACAAACAGCCGTACAACATGCGAGCCAATAAACCCGGCGCCGCCGGTAATTAAAATTGTTTTTTTCATTTTTTTCTGCTCCGGTATTTCGTTTCCCAATTCCATGCCGAGAGAAGCGTTTCGTCAAGCGTGCGCTCGGCCTTCCATCCCAGTTCTGAATTTGCCAAGGATGTATCGGCCCATACCTGTTCAATATCACCCGGCCTGCGACCTACAATTTCATAATTCAGTTTTATTCCTGTTGATCGTTCAAATGAATCAATAATTTCGAGCACCGAAATACCCTTACCTGTTCCCAGATTGAATACTTCCATCGGTTTCTTGTTTTTGTTCGTTTCCAAACGCCCGATGGCTGTGACATGAGCCAGAGCCAGGTCAACAATATTAATATAATCGCGTATACATGATCCATCCGGTGTATTGTAATCATTCCCGAAAACTTTAAGCGCCGGACGCAATCCATAAGCAGTTTGTGTAATAAAAGGCACCAGATTATCCGGTACACCCAGAGGCAATTCTCCGATATGCGCTGAAGGGTGTGCACCAATAGGATTAAAATAGCGAAGGGCTATAGCTTTAACAGGATAATTAGCCAAAATGGTATCACGAATAATCTCTTCACACATCTGCTTGGTATTTCCATACGGTGAGGTAGCCGGTTTAATGGGTGCCTGTTCGGTAACCGGAAGAACATCGGGCTGACCGTAAACAGTGCAGGATGAAGAAAAAACCAGATTCGGAATTTTATGCGTAATCATGCTATTGAGCAGATTAATCAATGATATCAGATTATTTTTATAATACTTCAATGGTTTAGCTACCGATTCACCTACTGCCTTTGCGGCTGCAAAATGTATAACATGGCGGATATCCTTATGTCTGGACAGCACTGCGTCCAGTTCATCGGTATTTACCATATCCACTTTCTCAAATACCGGTTTTATCCCTGTTATGGCCTGAATGCCATCAAGTACCTCAACAGATGAATTTGAAAGATTGTCAATAATAACAACCTTATATCCCTTACTAATCAGCTCAACGGCAGTGTGTGAGCCAATATATCCGGTACCCCCGGTAACTAATACAGTTTCCAAGTCGCAAAAATTTACAAACTCCAATAATTCAATTTAGTTATTTTCTTCCGGAATAACCCTTTAATATCAACCAGCAGCCCTCCATCAACCATAATGGATTGAAAATACTTCTCGTCTAATGAAAGATATTCCTTGTGGGAAACCGCCACAATCACTGCGTCATAGTTATTTTGTATGACCGGCGCCAGTTCTATTCCGTATTCATGCTTCATTTCCTGTGATGAGGCATGGGGGTCAACCGCATCAACCGAAACGCCATAGGCCATTAGTTCACGGATAATATCAACCACTTTTGAGTTTCGTATATCGGTTACATCTTCCTTAAATGTTGTACCCATCACCAGCACCTTACCGGGTTTTGTTCCTTTAGCCGAAATCTTTTTAACGGTATGCTTTGCCACATAACCACCCATCGAATCGTTAATAAAACGACCGGCATTAATAATCTGAGCGTGATATCCCAGTTCCCTTGCCTTAAACGAAAGATAATAAGGGTCAACACCAATACAGTGCCCACCGACCAATCCCGGAAAAAATTTTAAAAAATTCCATTTCGTACCTGCTGCCTCCAGTACATCGTAAGTATTGATTCCCATGCGGCTGAAAATAATAGATAACTCATTCATAAAAGCGATATTAATATCACGCTGGGTATTTTCAATAATTTTTGCTGCCTCAGCCACTTTAATAGACGAAGCCCTGTGTACGCCTGCATCAACAACAAGCTCATAGGTTTTAGCTATTTCCTCGGCCGATTCGGCATCACATCCGGATGTTACTTTAACAATTGTTTGTAAAGTATGCTGCTTATCGCCCGGATTAATTCGTTCGGGCGAATAACCAACTTTAAAATCGGTGATATATTTTAAACCGGATATCCGTTCAAGGATAGGGACACAATCTTCCTCGGTACATCCGGGATAAACCGTTGATTCGTAAACTACGTAATCACCTTTTTTCAATACACCGGCTACAGTTTCAGTAGCGCCAATCACCGGCTTCAGATCCGGAAGATTATGCTGATCAATAGGGGTAGGCACCGCAATGATAAAAAATTTAACATCTCTCAGATCAGCCATATTGGCTGTAAACACGATGTCGCTATTCTCAAAATCCGATGCATTTAGCTCTGAGCTAGGGTCTATCTTCTTCTTCATCAATTCAACACGTTGTGCATTGATATCAAAACCCACAACCTTAATTTTTTTTGCAAAAGCGAGCGCTATAGGCAACCCGACATAACCAAGGCCGATAACAGCCAGTTTATTTTTTTTTGAAACCAGATTATTAAACATACATTATTATTTAACAAGTTTACAAAACGGATGGTAATCGCCCTTTAGGCCTGCAGGTTGAGCATTGCGAATAGTATAAACCGTTTGAATGGAAGGCGCCGCCTCATCAAGTCCGAAACCTTTCCCTTCAAGCACACGGGAATAAACTTTATTATGCAATTCAGTGAATCCTTCGCTAAACTCAAATTCTTCTCCATTCAATTTAAGGGAACGATAAGTACGTTTACCGGTGGCTTTCACATCGTCGGGTAAATAGTTTTCATTCAAACTGAGAAACCACCGAACCCGTGCCTTTTCAAGCATAAGATAACCGGCAGCCGTGTCGGCTTTATTAATATGAACAATATTTTCTTTAACTGCACCGAATATCCAGGTAAGCATATCAAAAAAATGCACTCCGATATTTGTGGCAATACCACCTGACTTATGCACATCACCCTTCCATGAAATATAATACCAATGACCACGACTAGTGATATAATTCAGATCAATATCATACAGTTTTCCGGCCGGTTCTTTATCTATCCTGTTTTTTAATTCCATGATAGCCGGATGCAGGCGTAACTGTAAAATATTATAAACACGGCGGCCTGTTTCCGATTCAATTTCCTTCAAGGCATCAATATTCCAGGGATTTAAAACTAATGGCTTCTCGCAAATTGCATCAGCGCCGTTCCTGAGCGCAAAACGGATATGTGAGTCGTGCAGATAATTCGGAGAACATATGCTGACATAATCTACCTGGGTTCCGGCACGGCGAATTTTATCAATATGCCTGTCGAACCGTTCAAATTCAATAAAAAAGTCCGACTCGGGGAAATAGCTATCTATGATCCCGACGCTGTCTGATGGATCGAACGATGCTACAAGCTTATTCCCGCTAGCTTTAATAGCTTGCAAATGGCGGACAGCAATATATCCTCCGACTCCAATAAGTGCAAAAATCTTCATTCTGATTCAATTTATAATTTTACGATCTGGTCATTTTCAAGTTTATATTTTTCCTGGCTTTCCGGGCAAACGGCAATACCCTTATTATCAAAATTCAGACGATGGCCATAACTACTCATCCATCCGGCAAAACGGGCAGGGTTACCCATAACAAGCGCATAGGGCTTAACATCTTTTGTAACAACAGCGCCTGCGCCAACAAACGAATACGCACCGATTGTATTCCCACAAACAATAGTCGCATTTGCGCCAATAGAAGCCCCGCGACATACCAATGTTTTTTTGTACTGATCGCGCCGGATAATAGCACTACGCGGATTAATAATATTAGTAAAAACCATAGACGGGCCAAGAAACACATCATCCTCGCAAATCACTCCTGTATAAATAGAAACATTGTTCTGTACTTTAACATTATCGCCAAGGATCACGCCATCCGAAACCACAACATTCTGACCAATATTGCAGCGGGCCCCGATTTTACATCCGGCCATGATATGTGAAAAATGCCATATCTTTGTTCCCTCTCCAATCTCGCATCCATCATCTATTACTGCCGTTGCATGAGCAAAATATTTTTTATCCATCGCTGATCAGTTAAAAAAATTCATAATCGTTTTCGTAATAAAATTGATCTGTTCATTGTCCAGTTCAGTATGCATAGGTAATGACAGAACAGTACTGCAAAGCTTCTCGGTAACAGGGAAATCACCCTGTTTATATGGCAGGTAGCTATATGCCTTTTGTTTATGAAAAGGTACAGGATAATAAATCATAGAAGGAATTGCATGTTCCTGAAGGTATTCTTTTAGTTTGTCCCGTTTTCCTTCTTCAACCTTCAAAGTATATTGATGAAAGATATGGGTTGAATACCTGCTCCGGAACGGGGTTTTAATACCGCTGCAACCGGAAAGAGCATCATCATAGGCCGCAGCTGCCGTACCACGTGCTGTATTATATTGATCCAGTTCCTTCAGTTTAACTCTGAGGATTGCGGCCTGCAGAGTATCTAACCGCGAATTAATCCCCAGATAATCATTGTAGTATTTCACTTTTGACCCATGATTAGCTATGGCACGCATTTTTTCAGCCAGCCCGTCATTGTCGGTAAAAATAGCGCCGCCATCACCATAACAGCCAAGATTTTTAGAGGGAAAAAAAGAGGTACAACCGATTAGTCCTAATGTGCCGGCTTTTTGACGCCTTCCATCTTTAAAAATATAATCAGCGCCCAGGGCCTGCGCCGCATCCTCAATAACCGGGATGCTGCGGGCTGCTGCAACAGAAAGGATTTCTTCCATATTGGCACATTGCCCGAATAAATGAACCGGAATAATGACTTTGGTTTTTGAAGTGATGGCTTTTCGCAGTTGTACGGGATCCATTGTAAATGTATCCGGATCAACATCTACCAATACCGGAACAGCATTCAGTAACGCGATAACCTCAACCGTTGCAATAAAGGTAAAATTCGATGTGATTACCTCATCGCCCGGTTTAATATCAAGGGCCATAAGGGCTATCTGCAGCGCATCTGTACCATTGGCGCAGCCAATCACATGCTTTGTTTTAAGATAAGCACCCAACTCCTTTTGAAAATCTTTTACTTCCGGGCCCTGAATAAATACCGTAGAATCTAAAACCTGCTGAATGGCCGTATTTATCTCTGATTTGATTCTGCCATACTGCCCGTGCAGATCAACCATCTGTATCTCTTTCATACTTAAAAAATTGTTCAAAGATATAAAAAACAGTATTTGGCTGTGGCTTTTTCTTGTAAAACGTTGCCTTTCATCGCTCCCCGGATATAAAATGCTTATTTTTACTACATTTGCACTATGAACATTGCGGCTGTCATTAAAGATATTCTTATCCAGAGCGATCATGCTGTAATCCCCGAAATTGGACGGTTCAGCGTTGAAATCACGCCGGCAATACTGGATCCGGCAACCGGTTTGCTTTCTCCGCCATCACGGCAAATAACTTTTAGCAGCAACTCCGACAGCCCGGATAAGGGACAATTAACTGAATATATTTCGGCCACCTATGGTATTCCGTTGATTAAAGCCGAACGGGAAATACAGCTATCTGTAAAAACAATAAAAACCGCATTGGAGAACAACGAAAAAATTATAATTGACGGAATAGGCACATTACAAAAAAAAGCCGATGGGACACTGCTATACGAGCAAATATTATCGCACGACCTGAACCTTGAATCGCTGGGTTTAAAAGCCATTCAACTGGCTGTTCCACCACAACCCGCTCCGACCGAACCGGTAAAACCCGTTGAAATAAAACCCGATCCGCCCAAACCACCGGTTCAAAAAAAGAACGATTATACTTCAGCCATTGTTTCCGGTTCAATCCTGCTTATTCTTGCTGTTGGTGCATTTATCATTTTTATCATTCCAAAAAAACAACAGCCACCGGCAGTTGAACAACCGGTTATCACTACCCCCGAACCTGAATACTGGGCTGAAGATACAACAACAGAACCCATAGGAGAACATAATTATTTTCTAATCACCGGCAGTTTCAGAAAAGAAAAAAACGCCATCGAGTATTCCAGAGAACTGACGCAACAAGGGTTTGCCGCACAAGTAATCCCCGATCTGTCTCTTTACCGCGTGGTAATTGGCACCTTTACCAACCGCGACGAAGCAATAAACGAACTCAACAATCTGCGTAACCGTTACGGCAATGATTTTGTTTGGATGCTGACAAAATAATACCGATTGTATAATCCCAAACTATGGCAATAGAAGGTTTTCTATTGCATAGCGATTAAG
>CAZRNJ010000017.1:0-17103 GCA_964601385.1 uncultured Bacteroidales bacterium
GCACAAAAAATTTGCCCATAATAAACGAAATGAGTTGAAGTTACCCTGAAAAAAAGAAGTTGTTAATTCAGGTTCAGAGCCGGTGGTGCTCTCGGGGATATCGTTGCTAATAATTGCTGATCATGTTTTTTTAATGCAGTAACCGTGAAGATTGCGATGGTTAAAGGAATAACAGAAGGATGAACAGAAATCAGTGGTGTGCTTTGTAAAGAGAATGGATATTCGCATATCAGGCACTTTTTTTTATGGTTTGATACGGTGGCTGTATCATCGTGCGAATGTTTTTGTGTTCTTTCGGTATGACAGCATTGATGGTATCTGTGAAGCCCATCAGAATGATGCCGGACAATATGGTACGATCGGAAGGCAAGTGGGTAAATAAAAATCCCCAGCAACAGAATGGCGATATTTTGTTTTATGCATCTCATAGCTTATCGTATGTCTTGTTTTTACACACCGCACATACTCCTTTGACAATAACTACTGTTTCATCTTGCTCATATCCTTTGGGTAATCTGATCTTACTTAGTGGTGTCGAGGTAAGACATTGTAGCGATTTGCATTCGTTGCAAAAAAAATGCGCATGGTCTTTTTTGTGAGTGACCGACTGGTCAAGTGCGTATTTGACCATTTGATTATCTACGGTGATCTTGTGTATTATTTTATGTTCTTCAAGTGTTTTAAATGAGCGATAAAAGGTTGTACGGTCATAATTACTCATCAGCCGCTCTCTGATTTCATTTTCCGAAAGGGCTTGTTCAGCTGTCATCATAACTTCTATAATCCCTTCCCTGCAGCTTGTTCGCTTGAGCTTTCGATTATTTAATAGTTCAATCGCTTTCATAAATGCAAGATTGATTCAAATGCAACAATGATGCAAATATAGTCAAAATTATATATTCTAAATGATGCAACAGTTTTTTTGCAAAGCGGTTAACTGTTCCAGTACTTTACTCGAAAAAGCTTTTCACTATGATCTTCATTGTAAAGTACGCTTTTTTCGATTATCATTGCGGAACCGATTGTTGTATATTCTTATTGGATCGTAACACAGAATGAATTATGGATGGAATAAGAGTCTTTGTACTTATCATAATGTTTTCTTACCTGTCTTTTAGCTGTAAAAAAAGCAGGATTGCTGATTTGGATAAACCAGTCAAAGGATTTATTTTACTCTCAAATCACCGTGCAAACAATCTCCGGAAGCTCGACAGCGCTGTTTCCTGGGGTATTAATCATATAGAGTTATCACATTATCAGCTCTGCCATTTTCTTAAAGACATGAGAGACAGTATATGCAGGTCGGATGTGAATTTTCTGGCTAATGAGGCAGTAAAGCGCGGAATTAAAGAGATTTTCGTTTGGGACCATGCTTTTTACGAAATGGATTATTATCCCGACCGCTTCAAAGTGCCCGCGGATAGTAGTGCGGTTTTTTTTCACCATACACAGCGATTTGCCGGCGGAATGGAAATGCAGCTTAACCTGGACGATCCGGGTTTCTGGAATTGGGTATATAATGATTATGATTCATTGCTTGCTCTTGTCCCGGATATTAATGGCATTGTGCTGACCTTTATTGAAACCGGATCCTATGTTATTTATCAACATTCACTGAAAGCAACTACTCCTGAAGAAAAAATAGCCATGCTGGTTGATTCGCTTGCAGAATATTTTGTTGACCGCAAAGGATTGCAGTTAACCATAAGGACATTTATTTATAACCGTTTTGAGAAAGACGGTATGGTTAAGGCATTGTCCCTTATCAAACATAAAAACATCAGGGTTATGATTAAGATGGTTCCGCACGATTGGTTTCTTACTTATCCTTATGAAGATTATGTTGCCGATATCCTTTTCCCTGTGGTGATTGAATATGATGGCGGCATGGAATACTGCGGTGAGAATATTATTGCAAACTCTTTTCCCCGCTATTTTGATGATGGATTCAATTATTATCACCAATTTCCGAATGTAGTTGGATTTTGCGCAAGAACCGACCGTTATGGGGAAACTTCAGCCATGTACTCCCGGTGAATTAAACCTCTATCTGCTGGCAAAAAAGCAGGACAACCCTGATTTATCTGCTGATGAGATAACCCGAGATTATTTAACAGCCAGTTTCGGCTCTAAGGGTTATCCTCTTGTCAGAGCGGCCTACGATTCGGCTTTCCCTTTTATTATGTCAGTGTTTTACACTCTCGGGAATCATACTGCCGATCATTCCAGGTTAAATTTTCACCGACCGACAATTTATTCTACACATACTACTGGTGAATGGTATCCGCCGGATCAGCAGATGAGGTTTGTCGGTCATAATGTAAACCGTTGGTTCCATAATTATAAAGATATTATCAATGTGCTGTCCTTCCCGGTGTATAAAACCGATACTGCCGCTATGCAAAAAGACCTGAAATGGGTGCTTGACAGTGGCTGGCTGAATAGCAATGAAATGATGTCGTGGGAGTATTTGCGTTATATTATTGCCGAAAAGGATTACGGGGTACAACTCGCGGAAGGTATGCTCCGTAATATGATTCATGCATCTGAATTAATTAATCACCCGCATCAGACGGATGATCTGATACATGTTTTCAGACGGTCGCTGATTGTGGCAAAGGAGCGTCGTGGTGCTGCTAAGGCCATTTATGGTTACCGGCTTTGGTGCAAGGGGAAAGCGTTTCAAACTATTGAATTGAAGAAATTAATCCTGCAGGGCTTGGATGAAACCGAACAGATGCTCGATTCTATTGATCAGTACCCGTTGAATGTACCGCTTGGCCATTGGCGATGGAAACGCGACAGGGAATCATTTGATATATATAAAAAGGCCATCACTCAATTAGGATGGAAAGAACTAAAATTGTTTGGAATTGTTGGCAAGGAATAATCAGCCAGGACATGAAAAATGCAATTCTGTATTTTTTTCGTTCTTATCATCTTTGGATGCATATTACTTCATCGCCTGCTGGGAGTATCCGCGCCATTTTTCAATCACTGAAACCATATCATCCGGTATTTCGGAGTCGAACAACATTTCCTTTTTTGTCACGGGATGAATAATTTTGAGTGACTTGGCATGGAGAGCAGGACGTGGTAACAGATTGAAGCAGTTCTCAACAAACTGCCGGTATTTGGCAAAAGTGGTACCCTTAATAATTTTATCACCGCCGTATTCATTGTCATTGAATAAGGGGTGACGGATATGCTCAAAATGTGCGCGTATCTGGTGCGTGCGCCCGGTCTCGAGGCGGCATTCCACCAAGCTGACATATCCCATTCGTTCGATCAGTTTGTAATGGGTAATAGCCGGTTTGCCGTGCGATCCGTCCGGAAAAATATCCATCTTCTTTCTGTCTTTTAAGCTGCGACCGATATGACCGCTGATTGTTCCTTCGTTATCTACTGTCCCCCAGCAAATGGCAATATAGCGCCGGTCGGTGGTGTGGTCGAAAAATTGTCTGGCCAGCTTATTTAAGGCCAACTCCGATTTAGCAACAACCAGAATTCCGGATGTGTTCTTGTCTATCCGGTGTACTAATCCCGGTCGTACATCGCCCTGGCTGGTTTTGGGCAGGTCCTTGAAATGCCAGAGCAGTGCATTAACCAACGTTCCTGTATAATTGCCATATCCGGGATGAACAACCATGCCGGGTTTTTTATTGACCACAATCAGGTGTTCGTCTTCAAACACTATGTTAATGGGTATGTTTTGCGGGATCAGCTCTATTTCACGTGGTGGAAACGAAAGTACAACCGATACTACATCGCCCGGTTTTACTTTGTAATTTGGTTTTACCGGCTTATTGTTTACCAGGATATTTCCCGCATCAGCTGCTTGTTGTATTTTAGTCCGCGAGCAATTATCTATCCTGTTGACCAGAAACAGGTCTACTCTCATCAGCGATTGTCCCTTGTCGGCTGTTATTCGGTGATGTTCATACAACAGGTCGTCGGTTTCCTGGCTTCCGGGATCTATAGTATTCTCTTTCATGATGCACAAAGATAAGTGAATACTGTTGACTATTTGTTCTTTGTTCTAAATCGTTCGATGGAAAACAAACAATTAATTAACGATGAATTATTTTACCTGGTAAATTCTATTTATCCCAAACGATGCATTAGAAAGGTTCAAATGCATAATTTGGATTGAATAAAAAAACCTCCTGATGAAATTCAGGAGGTTTGTGGTTTGGGTGGTTTGTGTTTTTATTGTTTAATCACATTTAGGGTTTTGATGGTTGTGCCATCTGTTATTTGAATGAGGTAGATACCCGGATTCAGATGTCCCATAGCAATGGATTGTGTGTTCTTATCTGCCGGCTGTTGAATCCATACTCTGCCATCTGTGTCAATGATTGTTATGGTGGTTTCTGTCGTTAAACCATCAATTTGCAGGATGTTTTTACACGGGTTCGGGTATATCCTTACTGATTGGGATTGTACTTGCTCAATAGCAGTCAGTGTTTTTAATCCATCGGTTGGGTTCATTTCAAACTTATTAATATTCCACTCCTGACCTGTGGCATATAGACGCAGTATTTGTTGTCCCTGCTGCAACGGGATGGCGGCATTGATATTGATCCATGTTTGCCATCCGCCGGTATTTGGGACAGTCAGGGATGCAAGCACAGCGCTTCCTGACCTGATTTCAATTTTACCGGTTGTTTTTAAACTGGCTACCCGCAGCGAAATGTTGTAATCACCTGTAGCCGCTACATCAATAGCATAATCCATCCAATCGCCTACTGAGATATAACCTACATTGAGTCCGCCGCCAATGTCTGTGGTTGTTTCGGTTTTAACACCTGTCATAGCAAAATAATTTTCTGCCTCTACGATGCCGGGTATAGTATAATATGTTGTTGGTTGAGGTGCAGGCGGGGGTACAATGGCAATACCTTCAAACCAGTTCAGGTTCCATTCGGCGCCGGATGCATATAATCGGAGCACCTGTTGTCCTGCGCTTAAAGTTACTTTGGTTGTAATGGTCTGCCATGTCTGCCATCCACCGGTATTCGGCACCGTCACCGATGCCAGTGTTGTACTACCTGAGCGGATATCAATTTTTCCTGTTGTTTTTGCACTCGCGACGCGGAGATTAATAGTATACTCACCTGCTGCAGCAACAGTTATACGGTAATCGAGCCAATCGCCAGCAGATACATATCCGATGTTTAGTCCGCCTCCTGCATCTGTGGTCGCCTGTGTTTGGATTCCCATCATAGCTGAATAATTCTCGGCTTCTACTTTGCCAGGTATGGGGTAATAAATACTGGTGTTGTTTACTTTTACAGTAATAATGGCTGAAGTGGTTGATCTGTTGCTGTTATCGTATGCTTTAGCGGATAATTGATGGCTGCCCGTAACAGCATTACACCAATTGTACGATAATGTTGAACTACTGCCTTCGGCAATTTTAACATTATCAGCATATAATTCAATTTTCGTTATTGTGCCATCAGCGTCTGTTGCCGATGCAGTGACAGGAATACAGTTACCTGATTCAAAACTGCTGTTATTCGCCGGACTGGTAATATTAACTGAGGGTGGGAGCGGTGTAGGTGTTCCCGGAGTATACTTTAGAAGAACAGCATATCCGTCGCCACCGGCTGAAAGAAAATAGTCATCCACCCGTGCAATATATTCACACCGGCTTCCTGTTGCATGGATATTGAACGATGCAGCCAGCGACCAGTCACTGCGCCGGTAAAATTTTATTTTTCCCGGGTTATTATCACCGCCGGTCAGTAGATATTGATTGTCGGCTGTCCATTCGACTGACTCCTGATAATAGGGATCACTTGAGCCATGAATAATGGTTTTTACTTTTACTCCGTCAGGAAAGGTCATTACATTAGTTTGAAAGCCATTGCTATTGGCCGTTGCAAAATAGCGTCCATCCGGTGAAAGCCGTACTGATTTTACAGAGGCCGGAAATGAAATACTTTTATAGGTTGACCAGTTTGATGTATTAGTGATTATTACCTTTTTGTCACACGCACCGGTAAGCATATACTTGCTGTCGGCCGAGAAATCAATCGAATTAACATCGCAGCCATGAGTTACAGTAGCTATTTTGGTCCAGTCGGATATCCTGTAAATATTTACAGTACCCTTACTGGGAGCTGCAAACCATTGGTTGTTCGGTGAAAAAGCCATGCCGTCGCATACCCCTCCGCTGAAGTATTTGACCAACCGCCAGGTACCTACTTCCCATACTTTTACGCCATGATTGTTTCCTCCTGCAGCAATAAATTTGGAATCGAATGAGAAATAGCATGATTCGATTTCTCCATCCTTCGAAACAGTTGGGTTGTACTGCTTGTAGTAGTCGAGTTCGGTTACCAGCGAGCCATCACTGAAATTGTAGATTTTTAAGCCGCCTTGCGAATTTCCGGCTGCCACATACCGTTTATCAGGCGATATTTCTCCATTCTCACAGGAAACCCCTTTGCTGTCGGGCTTTACTTTCCAACGGGTTACAAATGATACCTGCGCATGCACAAGCACAGGCACGAACAAACTGAGAATAATTAGTTTTTTCATAGTTTTTTATATTTAAGTTAAACAATGGTTCAAAATTATTCAGGCATATTGTCTGGTTCGGTATCCAACAGGTTGCCAAGTGGTTTCAGACCGGTAACTTTTGTTTTCAAAATCTTTATTATTTTTAAAATATATAAATAAATGATGTTTTTTCTACTTTAGTATAAATATTGTTTTGATGAGAGACAGGGAATTTATCGGAATATGTCTTAAAGCTATTGAAGAAAAAATTCAATGGGGACCGTCTGAGCAATGGACTAAAGGTGATTTTGAGCGGCTTAGTGAAACAATAAGTAGTCAAAGTGGCATTCTGATCAGTTCAATGACACTCATGCGCCTGTTTGGTAAAACGAAAACTCATCACGAACAGTACACCCCTCAGTATGAAACAAAAAATGCGCTTGCGCGATATCTGGGTTTTTCGAGTTGGCAGCATTTTGTTGATCATCATATTTCCGGTTCCGTAAACCATAGTAAATTTGTTTTTAGCAGGAGGTTTCGTTTTTTTTTATTGTTCTTTTCTTTTTTTATCATCTTACTTACCGGTTATTTTCTCTTTCCGCACTTGCCTGCTTTTGTTCATTATAATTTTAGATTTGAAATTATTGATAGTGCAGGTGCTTCGCCGCATAAAGCAGCTATTCAGTATGATATCTCTGAAATTACTGATTCGGTTTGGGTTGATTTCGGAAACCATGACCGGCGTTTTTTATCTCCATTTTTTAATCGCTATAATTATTCCTATACAATTCCGGGTTATTATATACTTAAATTGCTTGTGCATAATAAAGTGATTGCCTGCCGGGCAGTTCATGTTTTTTCGGATAAATGGAATTGTGTTTTTATGAATGTTGGCGGCAAAAAGGAATTTCTTTCTGAAGAAATGATTGTTTCCAGTGGCCGTTTGCATCTTGATCCGGTTGTGGCCGGGTTAAAATATCAGGTTGATACCGATAAGGATATTGAATATTTTTATGCGTTACCGATTCGTATTTCGGGTGATTCGATGTTTTTGGAAACCCAGGTAAAGAATCCTGGAGCCGAAGGCGGGATACCGTATTTTGACTTTAAATTACGTATTTTTTGTGAACATGGAGAGATTTATCTTCATTTTTCTAAACCCGGTTGTCTTGGATGGGTTGATTTTATTGTTTCGGATAAAGTAATTGAAGGTAGTCATGAAGATATGTCTGTTTTTGGCCGTGAATTCTCCGATTGGCGCAGGATTGGTTTGAAAATAACGGATAAGAATGTTTCTGTCGTATTTGATCAGCAACAGATTTTTACAACACGCTATTCTGTTCTGCTGGGAGATGTTAAGGTTATACGACTTATTTTCCGTGGATTTGGTTCTGCTGATTACATTCGTATATCCCGTTCCGGTAGCGACACGCTTTTTTATGATGATTTTAACCGTTTATAGTTCTTTTATCTCAATATATTAAATAGAAGTTAATGTAAAGTTTAGTTAATCGGGTTAATGCTTTTTTTAATGTGGTGTTCCGTTATTTTTTGCCAAATCAAATCGAAACTGTAGTTTTACCTTTCTAACCAAATATAATTATATGATTACTCCTGTATCCGAATGTTTGTATTGTCAGAAAAATGAAATGTATCAGTCGCTTATGATAAAGATTTGCGATCTTTCTTCCTCCGAGGTTTTTTTGTTCAGGGAGCAAACATATCAGGGACGTTGTTGTGTTAGCTATAGGGAGCATGGTGTTGATTTTCACCAGTTGTCAGTCCGGCAGCGCGATGCGTTTATGCACGATGTTATGGTAGTGGCCAATGCCCTTCAGAAAGTGTTTGATCCGGCAAAGATCAATTATGGTTCATTCAGCGATAAGTTATCGCATTTGCATATACATATTGTACCAAAGTATATTGACGGACCAAGCTATGGAGGTATGTTTGAGATGAATCCGGGTAAGGTTTTTTTGACTGATGATCAATATGCCGAGCTGATCAGTAATCTTAAGAGCCATATTAAATCTGAGTTGTAAAACATACATTTTTTATTATTTTACGTTGTTTATTAGGATTATGCCTGCAGGAGACAAGAAATTTCATCAGTTGCTTAGTGAACGCAACGAACGGGTAAAAGAGCTCACCTGCATTAATAAGGTTTTAGCTATTACACGCGGGGATAATTCTATTGAAGGGTTATTGCAGGCCATCTGTAAGGAATTGCCTGCTGCCTGGCAGTATCCTGAACATACTGTGGCTCGTATTATTTATGATGACAAGATAGCTGTTTCTGATGGTTTTAAAGAAACAAAGTGGGGTCAGTCGGAGTCATTCAGCGGGTCGGATGGCGGTACAGGCAGGATTGATATTTATTATCTGCGTCGTTTTCCAAATTCTTTTGAAGGTCCTTTTTTAAAGGAAGAACGTGACCTGATTAATAATCTAGCCATTATTATTGCAGGCGCAATATCAAAACGGCATGCACAACGTTTGTGGTACGATCACCGCGAACGGCTTAAAGAACTGGGATGCATTAACCGGACAGCCGAGATTTTGCGCAGCAGTTCGTCGTTTGAGGAGGCCTTATCTGCTGTGTGCTCGCTGCTTCCCGATGCATGGCAATACCCTGAATATACTGCGGCGCGCATTGTATATGGCGATACCATTTTCCAGACCAACAATTTTTTTGCTTCGAAATGGTGTCAGAAACAGGATTTTGTTACGTCGTCGGGGAAGACAGGTACAATTGAAGTATATTATCTGAAGGAGTTTCCCGACGATTTTGAAGGCCCCTTTATGAAGGAAGAGCGGCACCTGATCAATAATATTGCAGGGTTGATCTCTGGAACCGCCACTGGTTTCGATTTCCAGAGATTGATGGCGCAGAATACCGAACGGTTAAAAGAACTGGGTGGGATAAATCAGTCACTGGAAATTATCAGCCGTGGCTATCCTGTTGAAGAAACACTGCAGCGAATTGTTGAAATTTTGCCTGATTCGTGGCAGTACCCCAATTTTACTGTGGCCCGCATCCGTTATGCGGGACGGGAGTACCTGAGTATTCCCGGTTTTAATGAATCGCCATGGAACCAGCACAGCGCGTTTACTACGATTGATAATCAGAAGGGAACGGTTGATGTTTTTTATACAAAACAGTTTCCTGCCAGCGACGAAGGGCCGTTCATGAAAGAAGAACGAAACCTGATTAATAATCTCTCCGGTTTTATTTCCGGTTATCTGAATAGCGTTAAGGGAAGGGATATTCTTAGTCAGCTCCCTTTTAAAAAGGAACAGAAAGATAAACCAATCTATTCCGAAGTCCTTGAACGGAAAAAGTCCCCTTTACCGCCATTGCAGGAATTTTTTGATAAGCTGGCCATTGATAAATATATCTATCTTGATATGATGCGGTACAAAATTCATGAGATTTTGTTTGTCGCTACATTATATGATGCTTTCATTCTGGATAATGAAGATACTTTTTTTGAACAGTTCATGGGGCATATCTATCATTACAGTTTGTATAACCTGCCACGAATAACAGCGGTATCTACATCTGCCGAGGCCATGGAGCTATTGTCTGAAAGTCGCTTTGATTTGGTGATTCTGATGGAAGGAACCGACAAGCAAGATTCATTTTCATTAAGCAGGGAAATTAAGCAGAAACAACCCGACATCCCTGTTTTTCTGCTTATTAATCGCAGTGATGAACAGTTAAATCAATATCATAAAGACCTTGCCCTATCGGCCATTGATAAGTTGTTTGTATGGTCGGGTGAGTCCCGGATTTTTTTTGCTATGGTTAAATCGCATGAAGACAGTGTGAATGTCGAAAATGATACACGCGTGGGATTAGTCCGTGTGATTTTACTGGTAGAGGATTCTCCACTTTATTATTCACGCTTTCTGTCTCATCTGTATAATATTGTTTTTAGCCAGGTTCAGCAAACAACAGCGTATATTAAAAGTGAGCTGGAAAAAATATCAAAGATTCGTTCGCGTCCTAAAATATTACTTGCAAAAAATTATGAGGAGGCCATTCACCTGTTCAATAAATATAAAGATTTTATTCTTTGCGTGGTCTCTGATATTGAGTTTGAGCGTAACGGACAATATGATCCATCGGCCGGTGAGATGCTTATCAAACAAATGCGCAGTCAGGTGCATGATCTGCCGGTGATCCTTAATTCCGGTAATCCTGAAAACAGCAGGAAAGCAGAATACCTGGGCGTTGAATTTTTGAACAAACATTCAGAAAATATCGGATCCGAGCTACAGTCCTTTGTCAGTTATCATCTTGGATTCGGACATTTTGTGTTTCGCAACAGTATGGGTGAGCCATTGGCCGAGGCGCAGGATATTGGAGGATTTCTTGGATTGCTGTGTTCTGTGGCTGATGAATCGGTTGCTTATCATGCGCAGAAGAACCAGTTTTCGTTATGGTTGATGGCGCAGGGAGAGATTAAACTGGCTAAACTGCTTAACCCGGTTCAGTTATATCATTTTGAAAATACCACAGCGTTCCGGCAATACATTATTGATGCCATAGAACGCAGCATACAGGAGAAGAAGAAAGGCAAGATTATTGATTTTGAGCATGCCGACCTTAGTCATACAAAGAATATTGTTCGTCTGGCAAACGGTTCGCTTGGCGGAAAGGGAAGAGGACTGGCATTTGTCAATACCTTGATTTCGAATCTCGATATTTCGGATTATACATCCGGCATCAATATTTGTACACCGCAAACATTTATCATAGGCACACATGAATATGATGATTTTTTGCGTTCCAATAAACTCTACACCAAAGTTTTTTCCGGCACAGATATTGATGAACTCAAACGGGCTTTTTTGAATGCCTGTCTTTCATCTGCATTAATGGAACGGTTGCGGCGGTTAGTTGAAACAATGCAAACGCCGCTGGCTGTAAGGTCATCCAGTTTGTTTGAAGATTCACTCTCACAACCTTTCTCCGGTGTTTTTGATACTTATCTTATCCCAAATAATCATCCGGATGCCGAGAAACGCTTTCGACAGTTGGTTACAGCTATAAAACTTGTTTATCTTTCGGTTTTTTCAAAGCCAACACGTAGTTATTTTGATGCCATTCATCACAGAATTGAAGAAGAGAAGATGGCAGTCGTCATACAAAATGTTGTTGGTAACAGGTTTGGTGATTATTTCTATCCTCATATAAGTGGCGTTGCCCAGTCGTATAATTTTTATCCTTTCGCTCACATGAAACCCGAGGAGGGCTTTGCTGCCATAGCCGTCGGATTAGGTGAATATGTTGTGAATGGCCAGAAATCATGCCGTTTCTCACCTCATTATCCCGAAATTCAAATGGGTTCGATGGGCGATATTGTAAGTAATACTCAATTGGGTTTTTATGCTATTGACATGTCTTGTACCGACGCCGATTTTGAGGGTACCGGTGCGAATGCTGCACTGAAGTTTCTTGATATCAGCGAAGCTGAAAAGCATGGTTCCCTGACTTATTGTGCTTCGTCGTATGATATCCAGAACGACCGACTGTTACCTGGTCTTGAGCCGGCTATGCCGCGTGTGATTGATTTTTCCAATATCCTTAAGTATAATTACATACCTTTAGCGCGAACGATAGAGGCCATCCTTGAGATCACAAAGAATGCCATGGGTTCGCCGGTTGAAATTGAGTTTGCCATTGACTTGAATAAGGATAGCGGTGGGAAAGCTTCCTTTTATATCTTACAAATAAAGCCATTGGTTGGACGGCAGTTGAATTATGATTTAAAGGTTGAAAATGTTGATAAAGACAATCTTCTTCTGTTTACCGGATCATCTCTGGGCAATGGAATTATCAGGGGTTTACAGGATATTATTTATGCTGATCCGGCCCTGTTCGACAAGATGAAAACTCTGGAAATGGCTATGGAAATTGAACAAATGAATAAAATCATGCTTGAGAATGGAACAAAATATATACTGATTGCTCCGGGTCGCTGGGGTTCAAGCGACCGTTTTCTTGGTATACCTGTCAAATGGGCGCAGATTTCCGGCGCGCAGATAATTATTGAGACAGCTCTCGACAATTTCCCACTCGAAGCATCCCTTGGTTCTCATTTCTTTCATAATGTTGTTTCGATGAAAGTGGGCTATTTCGCGCTTACTTCAACCGGTAATACCGATTTTATCCGGTGGGACATTATTTATAGCGCACCGGTTGTGCGAAAAACAAAATATTTTGTCCATTGCCATTTTGTTAGGCCACTAGAGGTTCTTATGGATGGAAAAAAACGGCTTGCGCTTATACGGTATCAGGATTAATTTAGTAAATTTGCTCTATTATAAACTTAAATCATAGCTTATGAAACGAATTTTACTTTTTGTATTATTAACTACTCCTTTCTTTACACTAAAGTCACAGGTAAAGATTGTGGAATGGGGCGGACAGATGGTTACAGCCGATGCCAATTTACCAAGCCCCAGTGTTTTAACTGTAAATGTAAATGGTGATACAATCACCGACCGGGAGACACGCACTGCTTTTAATGAGGTAACACCTCTTAATATTACTGGTGGCGGTTATAAATCACTTGAAATTCCTTTACATTTTGCATTCCTTGGCTATTCTCTGAATTCCGGCGGTGGATTTGACACGTGGGCTATTACTAATTCCGGCAATTCAGATTATTTGAATATGCGGTATCAGGAATCTACACCAGCCACCTTGCATGCTTTATTCTTCTTCAAAAAAGCTGATTTTCTTACTACCGGAAGCAGCAAGATCTATCTGGATAGTTTGTCATCATTCTCACGTTCATTTTCAAATTTCGAACATCTCGATACAGCCAGGTTTATTCTTAAAGATAATGGGCAGTATTATATCTCCGAGAGCGTTGGCAGCAGCTTAACCTTTGCAACCGAAGCCAGTGATGGTAACTGGGCGCTATATAATCCTGCAGATACGCTTGATTTTTTTGATGATACTGCTGCTTTTTTACCGCGCAATTTTACCGATATTACTGCTGTAGGTGTACTGGTTGATGATGATAACTGGTATACAGGCCGCCGTTGGATTCATCTTAGCCAAATAAATGTTACAGCCCGTATGAGCATTGAACCAACGCTGACATCACCTGCAGCGGGTGTTTATCTTTCGGGCGATACCATTGACTTGGCTGCTACAGTGAACAGCGTAAACCCGGTGACCACAGTCAAATTCTATGATAATTCAACACTGATTGGTACTGACAATATCGCTCCGTACGAGCTTTCCTGGTTGCCCACAGCTACCGGTAAACGGAATGTTTATGTTGTGGCTTATGATAATTTGGGTGATTCGGTTCGCAGCCCATTGGTTAACGTGGATATTCGCGATGTAAAAATTACAGCCCCTCTCAGTGGTGCCATTTATATTGAAGGGGATACAGTTACTGTTACCGCTCTGAATGTTGTTCCCGGTCCGGGTCTTAAGCTCTATCTGTATACCGGTTCAACCCTTCGCGATTCGCTTACTGCCGAACCATTTACATTTAAATGGCAAGTAACGCAATACGGCACATACAATATCTACATTAAGGCAGTTAATGATGTTCCGTCGGTTTCTATTTCTGATACTGTATCCATCACTGTTAACAATGTTCCGCCTACAGTGTCTCTTACATTTCCGGTCAATACCGATAAATTTCCTCTGGGTGACACAGTGATTGCAACAGCTACGGCGGTGGCGCCTTACGGAACAATTATCAGGGTGGAATTTAATAACGGGTCGGTTAGTTTTAATGACAATACTGCTCCTTATAGCTATGCATTTTATCACGCCACAACAGGGAATTACAGGGTTCGCGCCCGGTCACGTGACGATGCTAATGTAGATTCACCGTATAGCGGATATGCTAACTATTCTATGGTTGTATTCACTGCTACTGTTGCTCCGGCCACAACACAGGTCATTAATCTGAGTTCAGGGACTACCGGATCACTGCTTACGGCATCTACCAATATCACTTACACCGGCGATGTCACCTACCGCTGGCTGTGGGGTACCGATTCGGCTAATTACGCCAATGAGATTGCAGGACAGACAGCTTCAACCTATTTGCCTGACTTCAGTACGGTTGATACATTATGGGTAGTGTGCGAAACAACCAAGGGAACTCATGTTGACACATCCAATGCTGTAAAAATCAGAGTTGTCAACATCACCGGCATTGCTTCAGTTATTGATGGCAGTTCAGTTGTGATTTATCCCAATCCCACCAATGGTGCGATATCTATTGATGGATCAGATATAAGCATGCTTGAGGTTTTTGATTTAAGCGGGCATAAGTTGCTTTCATTCTCCCGGAACACGAATCATTTTGACCTTAGTTCACTTTCATCCGGAAGCTATCTGATCAGGATTCAAAAAGGTTCACAAACAATTATAAAGATGATCGTAATCCAATAGATTCTTTAACCGTACCGGTAATTTGAGTTTAACGGCGTAATAAAAAATTGCGCCGTTTTTTTTTATTCCGATTTATAAAAAATAGTGCAATCAATACCGGTAAATCCCTTTCCAGAGTTTTTGCAGCCATATGAGCATATCTTTTTCTTTAGGATTTTCCTGAGGTTTGAAGATGATGGTTCCTTTTAGTTTTTCCGGCATAAAATTATCCTGAACAAAATTTCCATCATAGCTGTGCGCGTATTTGTAATCTGCGCCATAGCCGGTTTCTTTCATCAGTTTAGTTGGTGCATTGCGCAGATGGAGTGGTACGGGCAGGTCTCCATACTCCGACACTAATTGCTGCGCATTGCTGATGGCTTCATATGACGAGTTGCTCTTGGGACTTGTAGCCAGATAAATGGCTGTTTGTGATAAAATAATGCGTGCCTCGGGCATACCAATGGCTTCAATGGCATTAAAACAACTTGTAGCCATGAGCAAAGCATTGGGATTGGCTAATCCGATATCCTCTGCAGCAAGGATAACCATTCGGCGCGCGATGAATTTTGGATCTTCGCCGCCTTCAAGCATTCGTGCCAGCCAGTAAACAGAAGCATTAGGGTCACTTCCGCGCAGCGATTTGATGAATGCCGAGATAATGTCGTAGTGCATCTCGCCGGCTTTGTCGTATATCGCAATGTTTTGTTGCAGGATACCGGTAACGCTTTTGTTTGTAATCGTGATCTTCTTTTTCCCTGATGTTCTTGCAATCTCGGATGTAACTACCAGTTCAAGCAGGTTCAACAGCTTTCGACCATCGCCACCCGAATATCTCAGCAGCGCATCATCCTCGGCAATCTCAATGGCTCTCGTTTTTAATAGTTCATCGTTGCTGAGCGCATGATGCAGGATATTTAGCAGGTGCTCCTTTTCAAATGGCCTGAGAATATATACCTGGCATCGTGAAAGCAAGGGAGTAATAACTTCGAACGACGGATTTTCGGTAGTTGCGCCAATTAATATCAAAGTGCCGTCTTCAACAGCTCCAAGCAACGAGTCCTGCTGCGCTTTATTAAACCTGTGTATTTCATCAATGAATAAAACCGGGTTCGGCTGATTGAAAAACTGTTGTTTTTTTGCTTTTTCAATGGTTTCGCGAACTTCCTTGACACCGGATGTAATGGCGCTTAAACTGTAAAATGTGCGTTGTGTATGTCGGGCAATGATCCGGGCTAAAGTGGTTTTACCAACACCCGGAGGCCCCCACATGATAAATGATGGGATATTGCCTGTTTCAATGCTTGTGCGTAAAACAGCGCCTTTTCCCGTCAGATGTTCCTGCCCCACGTATTCGTCAAGGGTTGTCGGACGCATCCTGTCTGCAAGTGGCTGATTAGTGTTTAACATTTTGAAATGTTCTTTCTTTTGCTGTGTCTTTATACGTTATATATGGAAACTAAAGTACTGTTTTTCGTTTTAAAATCAATGCATAATCAATACTTCTTGGTTCTGTTGCTGTCAACAAAAAATTAGTTAATTTTATGCAATAAATATTTTTAAAGTATGAAAAAGTATGTATCAGTAATTATTGCAGGTTCCTTTTTTTTATCTGTTTCAGCGCAGATTAATGATATTGGAACATTTATCTCAGGCGGCACTGCCGATGGAGAGAAGATTTTAAAATCGTATATCACGCCCTATACCACTGCTTTTGGCGCAGCGTTGAGCGGTGGATGGTATAACACTGCCAAAGCGCATAAACCAGGGGGCTTTGATATTTCGTTAACCACGAGTGTCGGCATGGTTCCATCAGCCGACCGTAGCTTCGATCTGGATGAACTGGGACTTAATGGCCGATATACCAGCAGCGAAGCGCCGACGGCTGCCGGTAAGCGCGAAGACGGACCTGAACTGCGGTATGATAGCTATTCACCCCTTGGCGACACTATTTCCCTGGTTCGTTATAACCTGCCGCAGGGTTCGGGTATTCCTTTTGTTCCTGTTCCCATGCTGAAGCTTGGTGTGGGCATTTTTGCCAAAACAGAACTCCTTGGCCGGTATATGCCAACGGTTAAAATCGGCAGCTTTGGTTCTATAGGGCTCTGGGGCGCCGGTTTAAAGCACGACCTGACTCAATACATGGGTATTGCCGACCGCTTGCCTGCACTCAATAT